>NZ_JBEZKI010000018.1:0-242736 GCF_040651615.1 Streptomyces sp. NPDC048417
GGCTACGAAGCCGTCCCGATCGCCTACTACACCGGTTGCGACTCCGCACAGACGGCAGGCCACGACGCCAGCATCACCATGGCCGAGCTGACGCGTGCCGCTCACCGCACACCCTTCGCCGTCCTCGCCCCACCGGGGAGACGTGCACCCGCATACGCACGCACCTGGCCCGACGAGCGGGTCGGCGTTCTCCAGGCGTACGTGGCGCCCGACGCACAGCGGGGGAGGTGACCGCGTGTCCGCGACCGAGACCCTGCAGGTCGCCGCAGGCAGACGCCTGTATTTCCAACTGGGAACCACCCTGGTGGTACTTGCCGCCGCCGGCGCGGTGCTCGCCGCGCACCGGGCCACGCTGGACAGCGGCACCGACCGGCTGGCCGCCGCCGACGGGGAGTGGCTGGTCCTCGCCTGCCTCGCCGCCGTCGCCACATGGGTGTGCGCGGCAGTGGCGCAGCAGGGCGCGGTGGTCGAACGCCTGCCCAGAGGGCGGCTGGTGGCGGCGCAGTTCGCGGCCGGTGCCGCCAATCACCTCCTTCCGGCGGGGGCCGGAGCGGCGGTGGTCAATCTGCGGTTCCTGAGGCGGTGCGGGCTGTCCACTCGGCGCTCGGCGACCGCGCTGGGGGTGAAGGCGGCCGTGGGCGGGATCGTGCGGTGCGTGCTGGGCGTAGTGCTGCTGGTCGCCTCACCCGGCACGGTTCATCTCTCGGCTCGGATCCCGCATGTGCTGGTCCTGCTGCCGGTGGCGGCCGGAGCCGTCGTGCTGGCAGTCGCGATCAGCCGCCGCCTCCGACGAGTGGTGAGCCGGGCCTTCGCCGACGTACGCGACGTGCACCGGAGCCGGGCGCGGGCCTGTGCGTTGTGGGGCGGGTCGGTCGCGTTCGCTCTGCTGCACGCCGGGGTGGTCGTCGCCGTGGTCCATGCCATCGGTCTCGGCCTCCCCACCAGCCGGGTCGTCATGGCCTACCTGGTCGCCAGTGGCGCGGCGGCGCTGCTGCCCACGCCGGGCGGACTCGGATCGCTGGACGCGGCGCTCGCCTTCGCGCTCACGGAGGCCGGGGCGCCGGGATCAGCGGCGGTCTCGGCGGTGCTGGGCTACCGCCTGCTGACCGGATGGCTTCCGATGGTTCCCGGGCTGCTGGTCCTGGCACTGCTGGCCCGCCGCTCGGCACTGTGAACCGCCCGCCTGACTCGTGCTCCTCCTCCCGGTCCTGTGAGTCCGGTTTCTCAGCCCTGCGGATCCGGTTGCCGTTCCAGCCGGTACCCGTGCCCGCGCAACGTAGTGATCTCCGGCAGCCGGGTGGGCTGTTCGCTCGCCTGCGCCGCCTCGGTGAGCCTCCGCCGCAGGCTCGCCATGGTCACGTCCAGGGTCTTGGTGGAGCCGAACCAGTTCTCGTCCCACACCTCGGCCATCAGTGTCTCGCGCGAGACCGCCTCGCCGACCCGCTCGGCCAGCACCGCGAGCAGGTCGAACTCCTTGGCCCGCAGCGGGACGTCGACGCCGTGCAGTGCGCAGCGCCGGGCGGGGACGTCGACGACCAGGTCGCCCAGCCGCACCGGCTCCCGGGCCGGCGCGGCCACCGCGTGCCGCCGCAGGTGCGCTCGCAGCCGGGCGAGCAGCACGGTCAGGCTGAACGGCTTGACCAGGTAGTCGTCGGCCCCCGCGTCCAGCCCTGCGATGATGTCGATGTCGTCGGTCCGTGCCGTCAGGACGACGATCAGCAGGTCGGGGAGGCGGGCGCGCAGCTGCCGGGCGACGTCCAGGCCGTCCATGTCCGGCAGGCCCAGGTCCAGCAGCAGCACGTCGTACGGTCCCCGCGCTGCTTCCGTCAGCGCGCCGGCTCCGGTGCGGCACCACGTCGGAGCGTAGTCGTGGCCGCGCAGGCCGGTTTCCAGGTGGCGGCCGATGGTTTCGTCGTCCTCGACGACGAGGACGCGCAGTCGGCTGCGGTCCGGTGCGGCGGGCATGCGCATGGTCGACAGCCTAGGAGCCGCTGGGGCGAGGGGCTCGTCGCCGGTGTACGCCGTGTTCACAGGTCGCGGAGCTCTTCCACGGCGGGGCGGTGGCTGCCGCGGCTGCCGTTGAGGGCCGCGGCGAGGACGGCGGCGAGGGCGGCTGCCCCGGTGAGCGCCAGATAGACACCGGGGATCGACAGAGCCGCCGGCGGGGGATCGAAGACCCCCGTCAGGACCTTGACCAGCATTTCCGACAGGGCCCAGCCGATGAGGGCGCCTCCGGCCAGACCGCCGGCGGCCAGGAGCAGGGCCTCGGAGAGGACCATGCCGCGCAGGTGGCGTGGTTGCGCGCCGAGGACGGTCGCGATGGCGAAGGTGCGGCGGCGTTCGGCGAGTCCGAGGGCGAGGACGAGGCCGCCGGATCCGGCGGCGAGCAGCACGGCGAAGGCGAGCTCGATACGGGTGAGGCCGGCCAGGTCGACGGAGGTCAGGCTGGTGCCGACGGTGCCGCGGGTCTGGGTGAGGTCGGTGACGGTGGCCCGGGTACCGAGCTGCTTGCGCAGCTGGCCGGCGATCTGTGGCTGGTTCGTGCCACCGGTGTCGAGGAGGAAGGCCCCGACCGCGTCGCTGCCGGTGGCCTTGGCGATGTAGGAGGCGTTGGCGACGAAGAAGCTGTCCTTGGGGGCGGTGGGGAACTCCTTGGCGATACCGGCGTAGTGGAAGGGGACCGTGCGCAGGGCCTTGGTGCGGGCGTCCTGGATACGCAGGTTGAGGGTGTCGCCGGGGGAGAGCTGGAAGTCGTTGACGGTCTCGACGCTGACCAGGAGGTTGTCCGGGCGCTGCGCGAGGCGGCGCATCAGCTGGTGGGCGGTGCCGCCCGCGAAGTAGGCGTCCTGGAGGGAGGTGGCCTTGGCGATGGTGTCCGGTCGGACGCCGTAGAGGTCCTGGAGGTCGGAGCCGACGTAGGCGAAGCGGTGCTGGAGGGGTTCGGCGTGCCGTACGCCGGAGAGCTTCAGGCTGTTCCCGGCGGTGGGTGGGACCTGGGTGCCGGGTGGTTCGGTGACGGTGACGTCGGCGCCGTTGGTCAGCCGGGCGTCGACCTCGGCCTGCTGGTGGTAGGTGGCGTTGAAGACGGCGGTGGAGATCGCGAAGGAGACGGCGAGGGCGAGCAGGACCACCGACCGGGCGAACGGGCGGCGGCGCCGGGCCAGGACGGCCGCGGTGGTGCCGGCCAGGGTCGCGGTCAGCGGCCGGACCAGCCGGGCCAGGGCGGGTCGGCCGTGGGCGAGGGCGAGCAGGGTGAGGCGCCACAGCAGCAGGGCCGCGCCGATCCACAGCAGGGCGGGGCCGAGGAAGGCCCAGTAGGACACCGAGATGCTGGGCACGCCCTCGGGCGCGAGGACGAGCGCGTACTGGTTGGCGGAGGAGGCGCGGAAGACGAGCCAGGAGCCGATCAGGAGGGCGAAGTCCAGGCCGTAGCGCATCCACCAGGGCGACCGGGAGCGTCGTACGTCCTCCTGCTTGCGGGTGTCGGCGACGGTGACCGCGCGCAGGTCCCGGAGTGCGGGGACGAGGACGGCGCCTGCGGCCACCGCGGCTCCGAGGACGAAGGCGACTGCGTACCAGACTGACCAGGATCCCGCGCTCGCGCCGAAGGAGGCGGTGCCGAAGGCGAGGCGGCCGGTGAGGGCTGCGATGCCCAGTCCTGCCAGGCCGCCGAGGAGGCCGATCAAGGCGGCCTCCAGTCCGGCGAGAGCGGTGATTTGGCGGGGCCGCAGCCCGCGCAGTCGTAGCAGCCCCTGTTCCTGCCGGCGCCGTTCGCCGCCGGCCGAGGCGACTGCCACCGTGAGCGCGGCGGCCAGCACGCCACCCGGCAAGCCGAGGAAGAGGAAGAGGATCTGGGCGTACAGGGCGTCCTGGCGGGCGGAGTCCAGGGCGGCGCCGACGTTGTCGCCGACCAGGGCGGTGCCCGCGGAGCGGGCTTCGAGGTTGTGGGCGGCGCCGGTGACGGAGGTGTAGGCGGCGGCGGGATCGGAGGGCAGCCGGGTGTTGTCGCGGGTGGCGTGGATCTGGGTGGTGACGCCGGTGGCGCCGCGGGTCAGGGAGGCGAACTGGGCGGCGGGCAGCAGGACGACGTTGTCCGGGGGCGCGGTCGGCTGGGACTGGCTGGGCGCGCCGACGGTCTGGAAGAGGGAGTCGGCCTGGGGGAGGTCGACGACACCGTCCACCTTCACCTGGCGCGGTGCGGCGCCGGGCAGCTGGATGCCGATGGTGTCGCCGGGGGCGGCGTGCAGGTTGGAGGCGGTCTGCTGGGCCAGCAGGACGCCGGTGGCGGAGCCGGAGAGTGTGCGGATGGCGTCGGGGAAGCGGGTGCGGTAGCCGTCGGGCAGGCCGAGGGCCATGCCGGGACCCGTGGTCTGGGTGCTGCCCTGCACGCGAGCGGTGAAGCCGTTGGTGTGCGCGAAGCCGACGGGCAGGGCGGCGCGGGTGCCCGGGGCCCTGCCCACCAGGGACAGGACCGAGTTCGGGTCGGCGCCGGGCTGCACCTGGACCTGCCAGTCCACGGCGACCGAGCGCACAGCACGCTGGGTCATGGTCGCCTTCGACGCGGTGAGGAAGGAGCCGAGCGCGGCGACCAGGGCGACCGCGAGCGCGATGCCGGTCAGGGCGGCCAGGAGCCGTCCGGCGCGGTGGCGGGCCAGCCCGCGGGCCCATGCGGCGATCATGACACTTCCTCGGGTGCGAGAGGTGCGAGCAGCCGTCCGTCGCGCATGCTGCGCCGGACGGTGAGCCGGGCGGCGACGGCCGGGTCGTGGGTCGTGACGACGAGGGCCGCGCCGGTGTGGTCGGCGGCCGTCAACAGGGCGTCCAGGACGCGGGCGCCGGTGGCGTGGTCGAGGCGGCCGGTGGGCTCGTCGGCCAGGATCAGACGGGGCGCCTGGGCCAGGACCCGGGCGGCGGCCACCCGCTGGGCCTGGCCGCCGGAGATCTCCTCGGGGAGCCGGTCGGCCAGGTCCGCGGCGTCCACGAGGGCGAGTGCCGCGAGCGCGCACAGTCGCGCCTCGCCCTCCGGACGATCGGTGAGGACCAGGGGAAGGGCGGTGTTCTCGGCCACGTTCAGGGCGGGGATCAGGCTGTCGCCCTGGAAGACCAGACCGATGTCGTACGGCCCGAGGGAGGCGCCCCGGGTGACCGTGCCGCTGGTGGGCTGTTCGAGCCCCGCGAGCAGGTGCAGCAGCGAACTCTTGCCCGACCCCGAGGGACCGACGACAGCGAGCCGGTCCCCGGCCCGTATCTCCAGGTCGGCCCCGTGCACGGCCACCACCGACTCTACTCCCCGGCCGAAGGTCAGGGCCGCGTCCGCGCAGCTGACGAGCATCTCATCCGACGACATCGCGCGCCTCCCCGCGGTCTTGCGGCCGGGTGTCGGTGGCCTTCCCGTCCATCAGGGTGATCACCCGGTCCGCGACGCGGACGGCTTCCCGGCTGTGCGTGACGATCAGCACCGCGCACCCCTCCGCGGCCCGCTCCCGCAGCATCGACAGGACCAACTGCTCCGTCTCTCCGTCCAGTTCACCGGTCGGCTCGTCGGCCAGCAGAACGGCGGGCGCGTTGGCCAGCGCCACGGCCAGCCCGGCCCGCGCCAGCTCTCCACCGGACAGCTGGCGCGGCAAGGCGTGCGCCCGGGTGGCCAGCCCCACCCGGGCCAGCAGTTCCTCGGCCGGTACGCGGGTCCTGCGTCCCTGCGCCCGCTGCGGCAGACGGACGTTGTCCCGCACACTCAGGTGCGGCAGCAGGTTGCGGGTCTGCAGCAGGACGCCGACGTGCCGGGCCCGCAGCCGGGCCCGCTCGGTCTCGGGCCGGTGGCTGATCCGTACGCCGTCGACGTGGACCTCCCCGCCGGAGGGCTCGTCGAGTCCGGCAAGGCACGCCAGCAGGGTCGACTTGCCGGCCCCGGACGGGCCCACGACCGCGACCGTCTCACCGCGCCGTACCTTCAGGGACACCCCGCGCAGCGCGAGTGTCTCCTCCTCCCCGGCCCGGTAGAAGCGGTACAGCTCGCGGGCCGTGAGGACATCGTCGGAGCCGCCGCCGGTGTGTGTGCTGTCGGACATGGGGCTCACCGCCAGGTGAAGGAGTCGCTGACGGTGCGCCACGGATCGACGTTGTCCGCCTTGACCGGTCCGGACAGGGTCAGGTCCACCTCGTGCCCCGCGCGGTAGAACGCGTACCGCTCGAAGGCGTCCCGCACCACCTTTCCGGTGACCGGGTCCTTCGCCGAGTCCCCCTGGTAGGTGAGCAGGACCACCCGGCCGGCGTGCCGGGTCACCTCACTCACCTTGGGCGCGGCGAACTTCGGCACCTGGGTGCGGAGTTGGGGTACGACCGTGTTGGTGACCGAGCCGACCGTGGGTGCGCCGGAGGCGGAAACCGCAGCGATCTTCACGGTGTTGAGTTTGTCGGTGAACGCGGTGGTGCCGCCCTGGCCGGTGCGGGCCCAGCCCTCGGGCACCTTCAGGGTGAAGCCGGTGAAGGATCCGCCGGTCGGCCGGTAGGAGACGTACACCTGGTTGTCGGGGATGTCGCCGGGCGGGTTGGACTCGGTGGGCGCCGGCTTGTTCTGTCCGCTGACGGTGGTCGAACCGGACGCAGGGCTACCGGAGCCGGCGTGCGACCCGGAACCGGAACAGCCGGCGGTCACCGCCGCCACGACGCTCAGCCCGACGACGGCGTACGTCCTTGTGTGTGCTGCCATGGCCACTGCCCTCCAGGGGTGTCCTCGGACCGGACGGTCATGGCACCGACGCTAGGAAGCCGCCGGTTAACGCCCCGCTCGCCGAGGGTTAGACGACGGCAAAAGCGTGTGGCGCAGTGCATCCGCCCAGGTGAACGGCCCGCATGATGAGGACATGAGACAGCGCGTGGTGCGAGTCGCCCTGACCGTCGCTCTGGTCGCCGTCGTCCTCCTCGCCGTCCCGCTGGCCCTGGCGATCAGGTCGTCCCTGTACGCCGACCAGCGCGACACCCTGGAACGGTCGGCCCTGGCCGCGGCCGTACATGTGAGCCCGGACTACGTGACGGGCGATCCGGTGGAACTGCCCGCGCCCCCGTCTGGCGGGCATCTGGGCCTGTACGACCCTCAATTGCGACTGCGCGCGGGCAGCGGCCCCAGGTCTGGAGACACCCCGGTCCGGCAAGGCCTTGGCGGTGAGGTGGTACGCGGCCGGGCGGGCCCGGACCTCGTGGTGGCCGTACCCGTCTCCCACGCCGAGAAGGTGATCGGCGTCGTACGGGCCTCATCTCCCGCCGTTGCCGTACGGAACCGGGTCGCCGTCGCCTGGCTGCTGCTGCTCGGCGTGGCCGCGATTGCGCTGACCGTCGCTGTCCTTGTCGCCCGCCGTCAGGCCCGGGTGCTGGCCGCGCCGCTGGAGGACCTCTCCCGCCAGTGCCGGGCGGTGACCGAAGGCGACCTGAACGTACGGGCCGCCCGGAGCAGCATCGCCGAGATCGACCAGGTCGCCCGCACCCACAACGAGATGCTGCACAGCCTTTCGAAACTCCTGCGCCGCGAACGTGACTTCACAGCCAACGCCTCCCACCAGCTGCGCACCCCGCTCACCGGCCTGCAACTCGCCCTGGAGGCGGGCCTCGCCCAGGACGACGACGCCCGGCTGCGGCCCGTACTGGCCGAGGCGCTGGCCACCACACAACGCCTGCACCACACAGTGGAGGAGGTGCTGCGCCTGTCCCGCTCCGGAGAGATGGCTCGCCCCGCCGCCGGGACGGTCGCCGTACGACAGCTGCTGCGGGAGACGGAGGAGCGATGGCACGGCCTCTTCGCCCAGGACGGCAGACGCCTGGAGTGCGCCACCCAGGAGACACGGGCCGACATCCGGGTTCCGGGCGCGTCCGTCTCGGAGGTGCTCGGCATCCTGCTGGACAACGCCCGGGTGCACGGGCGCGGCACGGTCCGGGTGGCGGTGCGGGACCTGGAGGATGCTCTCGCCTTCGATGTGAGCGACGAGGGCGCCGTGACGGGCGAGTACCCCCGGCTCTTCGACCGTGGGCGCACCGGCGACGGGGAGGGGACGGGCATTGGCCTGGCTCTCGCCCGTGACCTGGCCGTCTCGCTCGGCGGCAGGCTCTCCCTGACCAACCGACACCCGGCCACGTTCACCCTGCTCCTTCCCGTCGACCAGGATGAGACACAGAGGACAGGGACACCGGGGTGAGACGGGCCGCGTACCGCGCCGAGAGGCCGGCCGGCGAAACGTAGGGACGTGCCACCGGAACTGGCCTCTGTCCTCGGTCAGGGCGGTGACGTGGTCGGCCTTGGTCACCGTCGTGCATTGACGATCAGGGCAGGGTGGCGGGACTGAGCGCCGGGGTGTCGTGGGCGGCGCGGGGGTGGGACAGGGCGAGGTAGCCGACCAGCGCGGCGCACACCAGCGCGGCGAGGATCGCCGTGGTGCCGAAGCCGACGCCGATACCGAGCGGTTTGTCCATGCCGAGCCAGTCGGCGAGCGAGGCGCCGAGGGGGCGGGTGAGGACGTACGAGGCCCAGAACGCGGCGATGGCGTTGAGCCCGGCGAAGCGGTGCAGCAGCCACGGCACGAGGATCGCCGCGCCGAACAGCAGCGCGGAGTGCACGAATCCGAGGTCGAGATAGAAGCCGGTGAGGTCGCCGGCGGCGGTGCCCAGGGCGAAGGTGAGCATCACGGTCAGCCAGTAGAAGACCTCGCGCCGGCGCGTGGTGACGGAGTGGATCGACAGCGTGCGCTCGGTCGCGTACCAGGCGGCGAAGCACCCGGCCAGGGCGATTGCGTACCCGGTCGTCGTGACCGGCAGGGGCACGTGCAGGCCGACGCGGAAGCAGTCGGCGGCGGCGGTGCCGAAGACCGCGATCATCGCGACGGTGAACCAGTACGGCGCGGGGTGGTAGCGGGAGGCGCGGAACTGCCACCAGAAGGCGCCCACCAGGGCGGCGGCGCTCGCCCCGGCGGACAGCCACAGGCTCCACTGGCCGAGGAAGTCGGAGGTGGCCTCACCCATGCCGGTGGTGAGGACCTTGACGATCCAGAAGAGCGCGGTGGCCGCGGCGACTTTCGTCGGCGCATTCACCGGTGTTTCCTTTTCCATTTCCGGCCCTCTGCTTCCCTGTGATTTATCTGTGTCGTTTTCCGGATGTTGTCCTTCCGGCGAGGTTAGAAATACGGGCGGGAGCGGCGCGTCAGCCGATGGTCGCTACTTTCCGCAGGTGTACGACCTTCGGTTGATGTCCCGTCGGCCTGTGTCCCGTAGCCTCGGACGCGTGATTTCGATCGGCCCGGAATTCCTGGAGCATGTACGTCGGCCGGCCCTGGCGCCCTTGCTGGTGTTCGGGCCGACCCTCGTCTGCGCCGCCATGGCGGTCCACGAATTGCTCTACAACCGCTCCAGTGCGGTGGACTGGACACTGGCGGCGGCAGTGATCGCGCCGCTGGTGTTGCGCCGCCGGGGCCCGGTCGCCGTGTTCTGGTGCTGCTGGCTGGTGGCCGTGCTGACGTGGGCCCTGGGCACGGTCTCGCTCGCCGAGCTGGCGGTCCTCGTCGCCCTGTACACCGTCGCCGCCGAGCGCGGCCTGCGGTACTCGCTGAGCGCGGCGGCCGCCGTCGCGGCCGGTGCCGGTGTGGTGGCGGTGCGGTTCGGGCCGCCGGGCAGTGTCAATGACGTCGTGGTGGTGCTCGTCGGCCTGGCTGCGGCGGCCTTCTTCCTGGGGACGACCGTGCGGGCGCAGAGCCGCTACCTGGCCTCCGTCGAGGACCGCACCCAGCGACTGGAGCAGGAGCGTGCCCAGCAGGCCCGGCTGGCCGCGGCGGCCGAACGCACCCGTATCGCACGGGAGATGCACGACATCGTCGCCCACGGGCTGGTCGTTGCCGTCGCCCTCGCCGAGGCCGCCGCGGCCACGACGGCGACCGATCCGGACGGCGCCCGCGACAAGATGCTCAAGGCCGCCTCGACCGGCCGGCAGTCCCTGACCGGCATGCGCCGCCTGCTCGGCGTCCTGCGGGCGGAGGACGGAGCCGACCGGGCACCGCAGCCGGACCTCGGCTCGCTCAAGACCCTGGTGGACGAGACCCGCCGCACCGGCCTGGACGTCCGGCTGACCGAGACCGGCACTGAGCAGCAGCTGGACGCCGAAGTGCAGACCACGCTCTTCCGGATCGTGCAGGAGTCACTCACGAACGTCGTCAAGCACGCGCCGGAGGCGTCGACGGTCGACATCGTCCTGCACCGCGATTCCTCCAGGGTCGCCTTCACCGTCACCGACGACGGCAGACCGGTCGCCGGCACCCGCCCGCGCACCGGCAACGGTCTGACCGGGATGCGGGAGCGAGTCGCCCTGTTCGACGGCGACCTGACCGTGGGACCCACCACCACGGGCTGGACGGTCTCCGGCGAGCTGAAGCTGAGCGAGCCGCGATGACCATCAAGGTCCTCCTCGCCGACGACCAGGCGCTCGTCCGCATGGCGTTCCGCAGCCTGCTCGGCACGATGCCGGACATCACGGTCGTCGCGGAGGCAGCAGACGGCCGGCAGGCCGTCGACCTCGTCCGGCGGACGACACCGGACGTGGTCCTCATGGACGTCCGCATGCCCGTGATGGACGGCATCGAGGCGACCCGCCGGATCGCGAGCGCCTCGCCCTGCCGCGTCCTCATCCTGACCACCTTCGACCTCGACGAGTACGCGTTCGAGGGGCTGCGGGCGGGGGCCTGCGGATTCCTCCTCAAGGACGTCGTCCCGGCCGTGCTGCACGCGGCGATCCGGGCCGTGGCCCGCGGCGATGCGGTACTCACCCCGCGCATCACCCGCGACCTCGTCGACCGCTTCGCCAAGGCCGCGCCCTGGCCGCGCGACGAGGTGGCCGGCGCGCTGTTCGCCCAGCTGACGGCCAGAGAACGGGACGTCTTCCACCTCATCGCGACTGGCCTGACGAACGCGGAGATCGCCCGGCACCTCCGTCTCACGGAGGCCACCGTCAAGACCCACATCACGCGCATCCTGGCCAAGCTGCAACTCCGGGACCGGGTCCAAGTGGTGATATTCGCCTACGAACACCAGCTGCGCCCGCACGGAGTCTGACCGCTCGCGCCCGCGAGCGGCGGTAAGAGACGGACGCCTTCCCGGTGGGTGATTTCACGCAAACCGCTTACCGACTACAACCTTGTAGACATCAGGTGAACTGTAGATGATCGATACGGGGCGTCCATTCGTCCCTGCCCTGAACGCGGAAGCGTGACCTCCGTGCCGGGGTGGTCGGGCGAACCTCCGGCTCGGCGGAACCTCGCCGTTCCAGCTTACCTCTACATGATGTAGTGGATGGCTCTCGGGTGGTCGGTCATATGTGGTTGCCGCCCGACGGAGGAGAAGCAGAGGAGGCAGTCCTTGACTGACACCCATCGTGGCGGAATGGGCGTCGAGATCCCTCGTCGTGCCGCGACGCACCTGGCGGCACCGCCCCCGACCCGGGCCCCAGCCCTCGGTGTCCCGGACTCCGGGCCCCAGCAATGGCATCGGGGTATGACGCTGGTGGCCACGATCAGCCTGTTCATCGGCACGCGCGCCGCCTGGACCACCGCGATGGCGTCGAGCCCGCCGATCGCCGCCGTCATCTCGGTCTGCTACGCCTCGATCCTCGTCTGCGCCGTTCTCGGCCTTCTCGTCCGCACCCGCCGGGCGCTGATCCGGGTCGACGCGGCCGTGCTGGTCACCGCCGTCGCCCTGGTCATCTGCGGCTACCTGCTCGACCACGCCGGCACCGACGAAGCCGCGCTGACCTCCCAGGCCGCGAACCAGATCCTGCACGGCCGACCGGTCTACGGCCAACCGTGGCCCTGGTTGTTCACCACGCACGGCGTCGGGATCACCAAGACCATGTCCGGCGGCGCCGACTACACGTACGGCTATCCGCCGTTGACCGCCCTGCTGGCCGCACCGGTGCACGCCGTCCTCCACTCGACAGCAGCCGCGACCCTGGTCCCCACCCTGGCGCTGCTGGCTTCCTCGGTCCTGCTGTGGTTCCTGCTGCCGGCGCCCTGGCGATCCGCCGGCACGGCCGTCTGTCTCGGCTTCGGCTTCCTGCCCCACTATGCCTACGCCGGCTACCCGGCCATCACGGCCCTCGCCCTGCTCGTCCCCGTCGTGGTCCGCTGGCCCAGCACGGGCGAGGGCGGCCACCTCGGGCCAGGAGGCGTCCTGCGGGGGGCCTGTCTGGGCGCCGCCTGCGCTGCCCAGCAACTCGCCTGGTTCCTCACTCCGTTCCTCCTGATCGGCCTGTACGCCGTCCGGCGCGGCGAACTCGGCCCCCGCCGCGCCCTCGCGGTCACCGCCCGCTACACGGCCACCGCCGCCCTCACCTGGTCCGCAGCCAACGCGTACTTCGCCGTCCAGGACTTCCCGGCCTGGCTGAACGGAATCCTGCTGCCGCTGGAGCAGAAGGCGATCCTGCACGGTCAGGGCGTGATGGGCATCTCCTACTACTTCACCGACGGCAGCAGCCGCCTCGACTACTACTCCTACGGCAGCCAGTTGCTCCTGCTCGGCCTGCTCGCGGCCTCGCTGCTGTACGTCCGGAGACTGGGCCCGGCTCTCACCGTCCTCCCGTGGGTTGCGTTCTACCTGGCCACGCGCTCCCAGGACGGCTACTTCCTGATGATGACCCCGCTGTGGCTGGCGGCCGCCGCCACCGTCCCGGCCGCCGCGTTCGCCACCGCCTGGCAGCCACGCCTGCCCCGCCTCACCGGCCGCCGCGCCAAGGCCGTCGTCGCGGCCGGGCTGCTCGCCCCCGCCCTCGCGTGCGTCGTGATCGCCGCCGCGAGCCCGCCGCCACTGCACATGAGCCTCGCGCCGCACTTCGCCAAACACGGGTCACGTGTCGGTGTCACCACCATCGACGTGCGGGCCGTCAACACTACCGGTACGGCACTTGAACCGCACTTCGCGAGCCGTACCGGCCAGGGCGCCTCCAACTGGTGGACGATCGCCTCAGGCCCCACCGTGCTGGCCCCGCACGCCTCCGCGGACTATCGGGTGGAGCCCGAGGGGGGGTTCCGCGCGATGCCCGGTGGCCACGGGCCCGGAACCTATCTCATCGCCGTCACCGGTACGCCGATGACGATCACGTCCGCCCACATCGCGGCCGCCACTTCCGGCGCCGGCACATGATCCGAGCCTCCTCGCCGGTCACTGCCGTGCGCGACATCCGGACCGTTGGCCCGTGGCGGGGAGGACCGGCCGAAGCGGAGCGCATCTCATTCTCCCCAGATTCTCAACCAGCGGCCCTGGGCGGGCCTACTGGCGACTGCCACGGCTCCCGCGAGGCCTTGGCGCAGGCCCTCGTCGGCCGGTTGGTCAGAGCCAGTCCCTGCGCTTGAAGATGAAGTACAGACTGGTGCATACGACCGCCATCAGGACGATTGCGAAAGGGTACCCGAGTGCCCAGTGCAACTCCGGCATCTCCCTGAAGTTCATGCCGTAGATCGTCCCGACGAGCGTCGGAGCGAACAGAATGGCCGCCCATGAAGAGATCTTCTTGATCTCCTCGTTCTGTTCGAACCCCGCTTCGGCCAACGCCCGCATCTCCGCGTTCTGTTGCTGGGTGACCAGGGTCGCGTTGACCGTGAGGATCTCCGTGAGGGCCTGGCGGAAGCCGTCCACGCGTTCGCTGATGTGGGTGACGTGGTCGGCGACGTCGCGGAGGTAGCGCTGGAGTTCCTCGTCCGTGTCGTACTTGGCGAAACCGGCGATCAGGCTGTGCAGCATGCCGACCAGGGGCCGGGTGGCGCGCTGGAACTCGACCATCTCGCGGGAGAGTTCGTAGATACGGCGGGAGACTTCCGGGTCGCCGCGGAAGACCTCCGTCTCGATCTCGTCGATGTCGTTCTGGACGCCCTCGACGACCGGGGCGTAGCCGTCGACCACCGCGTCGAGTATGGCGTACAGGACCGCCTCCGGGCCGAGCTTCAGCAGGTCGGGGCTGTCCTCCATGCGGTGGCGGACCGCCGAGAGATCCGGTGCCGCGCCGTGCCGGACCGTGATCACGAAGTCCGGGCCCACGAAGACGTGCAGCTCGGCGAAGTCCACCTCCTCCGGTGCGTCCAGATAGCGGGCGGCGCGCAGGACCACGAAGAGCGTGTCGCCGTACCGCTCCAGCTTCGGGCGCTGGTGTGCCTCCATCGCGTCCTCGACCGCGAGCGGATGCAGGTCGAACTCGGAGGCCAGGGAGAGGAGTTCGTCCGAGGTGGGGCGGGCCAGGCCGATCCATGCCATGCCCGCGGGCTGGTCGCGCAGCTCGCGGTACGTCTGCGCGAGGGTCGCCGGCGTCGACACCCGCACCCCGTCGCGGTACAGCGCCGCCTCCACCACGCTGAGCGGCTCACCCGGTGTCGGCGCCGCGGCGCCCGGCTCCGGCAGTTCGGCCGTGTCCCGCTCCGGCGGCAGGGCGCGGCGCCAGACGGACCTTCTGGTGCTCCGGCCGTTCCTGCCGTTCCCGGAGTTCTTCGAAACCGGGCTGGGGCGTCGCTCGGACATCGCGGCCGCCTCTCGAGGGGGACTGCATCGGCGTGATCGGTGTGATCGTAGTGATCAGGCGTGATCAGTGGGTCTCGGAGCAGGATATACGGGGCATACGGGCCCGACGGAGGGAATCAAGGACGGGATTCGGTGAGAGAAGCGGACAGGATCTGTCCCCGAACGACGTTAACGTGCGCGATATGGCGAAGACGTCACCCGGCCCGGTGCTCGGCACCCGCGCCCTCAACCGTGCCACCCTCGACCGTCAGCTGCTGCTGCGCCGCTCACCCCGGTCGGTGAAGGAGGCCGTGACGCATCTCGTCGGCCTCCAGGCGCAGAACGTGAAGCCGCCGTACTACGCCCTCGCCGCCCGCCTCGACGGCTTCGACCCGGAGCGGCTCTCGCGGCTGATGGCGGACCGGGAGGTGGTCCGGATCGTCACCCTGCGGTCGACCATCCACACCCACACCGCCGACGACGCCCGCACCCTGCGCCCGCTCGTCCAGCCCGCCCGGGACCGCGAGCTGACCGCCTTCCGCAAGGGCCTGAC
Source organism: Streptomyces sp. NPDC048417 (assembly GCF_040651615.1). Taxonomy (NCBI): domain Bacteria; kingdom Bacillati; phylum Actinomycetota; class Actinomycetes; order Kitasatosporales; family Streptomycetaceae; genus Streptomyces; species Streptomyces sp. NPDC048417. The sequence continues at coordinate 15,062 of NZ_JBEZKI010000018.1, forward strand.
CGGCGTCGACCTGGACCGGCTCGCCGCACTCGCCCGTGACCTGGTCGAGGCCGAGCCGCGCACCATGGCCGAGCTGCGCCAAGCCCTTCTCGCCGAGTGGCCCGACGCCGACCCGCAGTCCCTGGCCGTCGCCGCCCGCTGCGGACTGCCCCTCGTCCAGGTCCCCCCGCGTGGCCTGTGGGGCCGGTCCGGGCAGGTCGCCCTCACCACCGCCGAGCACTGGCTGGGCCGCCCCGCCGCACCGGCCCCGGCGCCGGACGACACCGTGCTGCGCTATCTCGCCGCCTTCGGCCCGGCCTCCGTCAAGGACATGCAGACCTGGGCCGGACTCACCCGGCTGCGCGAGGTCTTCGAACGGCTCCGGCCCCGCCTCCTCGCCTTCCGGGACGAGAACGGCGTCGAACTCTTCGACCTGCCCGACGCACCCCGCCCCGACGCCGAGACGCCCGCCCCGCCGCGCTTCCTCCCCGAGTGCGACAACCTTCTCCTCTCGCACGCCGACCGCACCCGGGTCGTCCCGCCCGAGCACCGGGGCCGCCTCTGGCAGGGCAACCAGCCCCACCGGACCCTGCTCGTGGACGGCTTCCTGGCGGGCCTGTGGAAGCCGGTGGACGACACCCTGGTCATCGAGCTCTTCGGGCCGCTGAGCCGGGCCCAGCGAACCGCCGTGCTGGAAGAAGGCGAGCGGATGCTGGCCGTCCTGCACCCCGCGACGTCGTACGACATCCGGTTCGGGACCGTCGCGGCCCGGTGATCTCCCGGTTCGGTCCGCTCGGCCCGGTCGTCGTGACGCCTTCCGCGCCGCTCGTTCGGAGTACATTCACACGGGGCCTCTACAGTCGGGGCCATGGAACTGCGGCAGCTCAGCTACTTCGTCGCCGTCGCCGAGGAGCTGCACTTCGGGAGGGCCGCCGATCGGCTGCACATCGTGCAGTCCGCGGTGAGCATGCAGATACAGCGGCTCGAACGGGAGCTGGGCGCCGAGCTGTTCGACCGTTCGCCGCGCCGGGTCCGGCTCACCGGCGCGGGGGAGCGGCTGCTGCCCGAGGCACGGGCGGTGCTGGCGGCGGCCGAGAAGGCCCGGGCCGCCGTCGCCCCGCCGGCCGGCCTGCGGATCGGCACCAGCACGGGGCTCGGCGCGCACCTGGACCGGGTGCTGGCCGCGTTCGCACACCACGCGCCGGACGTGCCCGTCGAGCTGTACTCGCTGCCGGTCGCCGAACGGCTCGCCCGGGTCGCGGGCGGGCGGCTGGACGCCGCGTTCGTACGCGCCGTGGAGCCGGTGCCCGGCGTACGGGTCCATCCGCTGTGGGCCGACCCCCTGGTGGCCGCCCTCCCCGCCGGCCACCCCCTCGCCGGACGCCCGGAGATCGGCGTCGGCGAACTGGCCGGGCTGCCCCTCGCGCTCACCGAGCGCCGTAACAACCCCGCCCTGGTCGACCTGGTCGTCGGTGCCTGCCGTGACGCCGGCTTCGAGCCGGTGCCGGGACCGTCGTCCGGCTCCCTCCAGGACACCCTCGCCAGCATCGGCACCGGCCTGCTGTGGACGGTCGTGTACGCGTCCCACGCGCGCGTGCTGCGCAGCCCGAGGGTGGCCTTCGTACCGTTCCGGGCGCCCGGCCTGGCCCTGGCGACCGGCCTCGCCGTGTCCGCCGTCGCCCCGCCCCCGCACCTGGACGCCCTGCTGCTGGCCTGCGACGATCACGAACGCTGATCGCTGTGGTCGTGATCTGCTTCTTGGCCGAGGACGTACCGCGCGATGGAGTGGACCCACCGAACAGGAAGCGCACTCGGAGGAGTTCACAGATGCCGATCGTCACCATCCAGCAGGGCCCCCGCGACACCGAACTCAAGCGGGACCTCGTCAGGCGGGTCACCGACGCCTTCGTCGACGCCTACAAGATCCCCGCCGAGACCGTGCAGGTGTGGATCCACGAGGTCCCGGCGGACAGCTGGGGCGCGGCGGGCACGCTCACCGCCGACAAGTAGCCGGGCCGGGGCATGGATAGGGGGCGCTGCGGGCTGCTCGTGGTAGCCCGCAACGCCCCCTGGTCACTCACCTGAGGGATGCTCAGGAGGTCTTCTGGTTACGAGTTGACCTGTGTGGTCACCAGGTTCGAGAAGGTGGTCAGCCGGGTGTAGACACCCGGGTAACCGGCCTCCGCGCACCCCTCTCCCCAGGAAGTGATCCCTGCCAGGACGCCCCCGATGAGCAGGGGACCGCCGCTGTCGCCCTGGCAGGTGTCTACGCCGCCGGAGGTGTATCCGGCGCAAACCATGTCGGTCTGGACGAAGTCCGAACCGTAGGAGCTCTTGCAGCTGGTGTCGGACACGATCGGGACGGTCGCGGTCCGCAGCTGGTTGGAGGAGCTGCCGTTCTCCGAGGTGGTGCCCCAGCCGAGGATGCGGGCCGTGGTGCCGGCCGCGTACACGCTGGTCTGAGAGGAGCTGACGTACGACGCCGGGGTGTACGACATCGCCGTCGAGAGGGTGAGGACCGACACGTCGTCGCCATTGGTGGCGTCCGTGTAGTCCGGGTTGATCCAGATCTTGCTGACCCGGCTGACCGTGCCGTTGGTGCCGTTCAGGTTCGTACGGCCGCCGACGACGCGGACGCCGCTGGTGGTCTCGCCCTCCATACAGTGGGCGGCGGTCACCACCTTGGTGGCCGACACCAGGGTGCCGCCGCAGAACTGGCTGCCGGACGCGTCCGTGATCTGCATCATGAACGGGTACGCGGTGGTCGTGGTCGTCGTGCCGCCGACGATCGGCTGCGGGGCGGCTGACGCGGTGGGGGACGCGATCAGCGCGGTCGCTGCGGCGGCAGCCGTCGCCGCCAGGACGGCGGCGGTCTTTCTGGCGCGGTTGAGCCCGAACATGAGTCTCCTCAGTGGGGGTTGCCGGTGGGGGGTCGCGCGGGTGTGGGGGGTGCACGGGGGTCGCGGGACCGACCCCCGTATGCCCGGGCGAGCGGCACATCCATAAGCTAGAACCCGGAACCCCACCCTCCCAATGAGGGAACCCCCTAGGGGGATGGGGGAGGGAAAACCCTCGGTCCGCCTCAGTTAACCGGGAGCGCTCTCACTTCGCGCGCCGCCCTGCCGCCAAACGGACTATGTCCACGCGCGATCGGATGCCCAGCTTGCGGTAGACCCGGGTGAGCGTCGCCTCCACCGTCTTGACGCTGATGAACAGGCGGGCGGCGATCTCCCGGTTGGTGGCGCCCTCCATGACCAGCGCGGCGACCTGACGCTCCATCGCGGCCAGTCCCTCCAGGGCCGCGACCGGCTCGGCCGGCGCCCCGACCGCCGGCTCGGGCTCGGACTCGGGCGCCGAGACGGCCTCGTCCACCTGACGCAGCCACGGCAGCGCCCGGCACCGCCGGAACAGGCGGGTCGCCTCGTCGTACGCCGTGGGGGAGCGCCGCTCGCGCAGCGAGGCCAGGGCGAACGCGGCCCGGGCCTCCTCCAGGCCGTAGCCCAGTTTGGCGAACCGGTCCTGAGCCGAGGTCAGCTGGGCGACGGCCGCCTCGTGCTCCCCGCGCGCCGCCCGGACGAGCGCCTCGGCCCGGTCGAGCACGGCGAGAACACTCTCCCGGCCGAGTCTGAGGGCGTGCTCCCGGGTGATGTCGATGACGTCCTGGGCCTCGGCCGTCTCACCCACCCGGACCAGCGCCTCGGCCAGGTCGCCCTGCCAGCGGCCGCGTGCCGGGTCGGTGATGCCGAGGCTCTGTTCCAGCTCCCGCACCCGGCGCAGCGAGCGTACGGTGCCCGCCGGGTCGCCCGCCACCAACTGGGCGTATCCGAGGGCGCCCAGGGCCCGGGACAGGTACATGGTGTCGCCGTCCTGCTCGGCGTGGTCCACCGCCTCCCGGGCCAGCGCGAGACCCCGGTCCACGTCACCGCCGGAGGCCTCGGCCAGTGAGGTGAGCATCGCGGAGGCGGTCTCGCCGATCCCGCAGTCGTGGGCCAGGTGCAGGCCCTCCCGGGCCAGGTCGAGGGCCCGGCCGCAGTGCCCGGAGCGCAGCTCGGTCTCGGCGAGCCCGCGCAGGAAGTGCACCTCGCTCTCCACCTGGCCGCGCCGGCGCACCTCGCGCAGCAGCGCGGTGACCGTGGCCCGGGCGTCGGCCAGCTGGTCGCCCATCACCAGCCAGCGGAACCGGGCGCTGCCGGCCCCGTTGTGATGGCATGACACGCTCGGGTCCTGTGGCTCCTTCAGGGCGCGCTTGATGGTGGCGGGTGCGGCCGGATGGCCCATCAGGGTCTCGACCTGGGCCTGCAGGGACAGCGCGAGCAGCTCGGTGCGCCGGTCGTCGCCGCGGGCCGCGAGGTCGGCGGAGTGCGCGGCCGCCTGCCGGGCCTCGGTGAAGTCGCCCTCCACGATCAGGGCTCGCCAGGCCAGCTGGTAGTGGACCAGGCCGAGCAGCCGCGGGTCGTCGCCGGCGTCGGCGAGGGCGTGCGGGAAGGCCGCGTCGACCTCGGTCATGGTGTGGCCGGCCGAGTCGATCACCAGGATCCAGGCCCGCACCCGGTCCGCGGGCCGGGTGGCGCGGGTGAGTACCTCACGGGCGATGTCCTGGGCGAGGTCGACCTCGCCGGCGCTGATCGCGTCCTCGGCGGCCAGCAGCCGGCGCTCGTCCGGGCCGGGTCTGTTGTCACCGGGGGTGTGCCGGGCGGAGAGCAGGCCGAGCTGTGCGGCCACCGAGGGTGCTCCCCGGTCCCGGGCCTGGGTCGCGGCCTCGGCGAGCCGGGCGGCCACCTCGGGGTCGGTACCGGTGGCGGCCAGGGCCAGATGCCGGGCCCGTTCGATCGGGTCGGAGGCGGCCGTGGACAGCGCCGCGTGCGCGGCCCGGCGCTCCTGCGCGGGCGCCTCGGCGTACAGCGCGGCGGAGATGAGGGGGTGGGCGAAGCGTACGGCCGGCCCCTCCGGCTCGGTGGCCAGCAGCCCCAGTTCGGCCGCCTGGGCGCACTCGGCCTCCGCGTTCTCCCGGCCGGCCGCGTGCAGCAGGGCGTGCGTGGGCCGGGCGCCGGCGCTGGCCACCAGGAGGGTGCGGCGGGCCTCGACGGAGAGCATGTCCAGGCGGGTGAGGACCAGGGCGCGCAGCGAGGTGGGCACCGGCAGCGGCTCGCCGGGCCGGGGCGGGGTGGGGTTCTCGGCGAGGGCGCGGCCGAGTTCCAGGGCGAACAGCGGGTTGCCGCCGCTGGTGCGGTGGATCTCCCGGACCGCGGCCCGGGTCAGCGCGGCGTGGCCGCGGTGGTCGAGGAGGTCGGCGACCTGCCTGCGGGTGAGCGGGCCGAGGCGGACGGCGACGGTGTCCGGGGGTGACGCGCGTAGGTGACGGTCGTACTCCTGGCCCTCCGTGCGGACCGCGCAGAGCAGTTGGACCGGGGTGCCGCCGAGGCGGCGAGCGGCGAAGCCGAGGAGTTCGGCGCTGGCCGGATCCAGCCACTGGAGGTCGTCGGCGACGATCAGCACGGGGCCCTCGGCGGCCAGCGCGCGCAGCGCCGACAGGACCGCGAGGCGCAGGGCGAGGCCGTCGCGTTGGAGGGTGGATTCGCCGCGGCCGGTGAGTGCCGACTCCAGGGCGGTGCGCTGGGCGCCGGGCAGCCGGGGCGCGACCTCGTCGAGGACCAGCCCGAAGAGGTCGGCGAGGGCCAGGAACGGAAGATGGGATTCGGACTCGGTGGCCGAGCAGCGCAACACGGTGCGGGCGGCGCCGGCGTATTCGGCGTCCAATGCCCCCAGGACGGTCGATTTCCCTATTCCGGCGGGCCCGTGCAGGAGCACGCTGCCGCCCGAGGCGAGCTGTTCACGGGCGGCCGAGAGCAGCTCCGCCCGGCCGATGACCAGGTCGGGGCGGCATCGGGCAGGCTCCTGGAAGTCCCGTCGCACGGTCACCGCTCCCCTCGTGTGTCGTGTTCGGGCCAAATTCTAGGCAACGAACCCTGAAATCCGGCCGAACGGCATGGTGAGGGAAATAACAGCGGCCTTGCATCGGGCAATTCAAAGCGCGCATGCATGAATGGAATGGGTTCCCTCCGCTACGGCAACAACCCCGTCCGACGAGCCGCCGACACCGCCTCCCCTCGGGTGTGCGCGCCCAGTTTCCGCATCGCCGAGCGCAGGTACCCCTTGACCGTCTCGGGCCGCAGCCCGAGCCGCTCGGCCACCGCCGCGTTGGTGGCGCCGGCCGCCACCCAGGCCAGCACATCCAGCTCCCGGGGCGCCAGCGTCCCCTCGGCCGCAGGTGCCGGGGTGGCCAGCAGCCCGCAGGCGGCGAGCAGTTCGGCGCGCAGTTCGGGGTCGGAGATCCGCGGGGCCAGCGCCCGCAGGGCGGCATGCGCCTCCCGCACCTGCTCCCAGGCGCCCCCTGGATCCGTTACGGCGGCGGGCTCCGGCCGCGCGGCCGCCAGCAGGCCCCGGGCCTCGTCCCGTACGACGAGGGCCTGCTCCACGTCCCGGGCCGCCGCCACCGCCGCGCCCAGAGTGCGGTCGCCCAGCGGCTGGGCGGTGCGCAGCGCGCCGTACAGCACGCCCCGCACCCGGCGCCGTACCACCACGGGCACCGCGAGGACCGAGCGGATGCCCTCGGCCGCCACCGGGATGTCGTACTCGTGGCTGATCTGCCGGGAGACGGAGTAGTCGGTGACCGCGCACGGACGGGCCAGCATGACCGCCTTGCCGCCCAGGCCATTGCCGGAGGTGATCGCCAGCGAGCGCAGGGCGGCCGTGTTGGCGCCGGTCAGCTCGCTGATCCGGACCTGTGGCCGGTCGGCGTCGACCAGCCCGCCGAAGGCGATCGGGAGCCCGGTGGCGCGCCGGAGTCTGGCCAGCGCACCGCGTATCTCCACCGCCCCCGCGACCTCTGCTGCCACCTGTCCTGCCCCTTCGACCCCGGCCTCGTGCTGCCTGCACCCCCGTTCGGGGGTAGTGAGACCTGCATCACGGATTACACGATGCCAGAGAGCCGCCCGGCAATGGTCCGGTACCGAAGGAGACGCGTATGACGAGTGCGACGGAGGACTTCCGCAGGGCACGGGACTTCCTGCTGGAACACCGTACGGACTATGCCACCGCTTACGAGGGCTTCGCATGGCCGCGTCCGGACCACTTCAACTGGGCGCTCGACTGGTTCGACGTCATCGCCGAGGGCAATGACCGCACCGCCCTGCACATCGTCGAGGAGGACGGCACCGAGACGAAGCTGTCCTTCGCCGAGCTGTCCGAGCGCTCCGACCGGGTCGCGAACCATCTGCGGGCGCGGGGCGTCGAGCCGGAGGACCGCATCCTCGTCATGCTCGGCAACCAGGCCGAGCTGTGGGAGACCGCGCTGGCCGCGATGAAGCTGCGGGCCGTCGTCATCCCGGCCACCCCGCTGCTCGGCCCGGCCGACCTGCGCGACCGCGTCGACCGGGGCCGGGTGAAGCACGTCATCGCGCGCACCGAGGACGCCGCCAAGTTCGCCGAGGTGCCCGGGGTGTACACCCGGATCGCGGTGGGCGGGCCGGCGGAGGGCTGGGAGGCGTACGAGGACGCGTACGTGGCGTCCTCGGAGTTCCTGCCGGACGGGCCGACGCTCGCCGACGACCCGCTGATGCTCTACTTCACCTCGGGCACCACCGCCCGCCCCAAGCTGGTCGAGCACACCCACACCTCGTACCCCATCGGGCACCTGGCCACCCTGTACTGGATCGGCCTCAAGCCCGGCGACGTCCATCTGAACATCTCCTCTCCGGGCTGGGCCAAGCACGCCTGGTCGAACCTGTTCGCGCCGTGGAACGCGGAGGCGACCGTCTTCATCCACAACTACAGCCGCTTCGACGCGGGCCGCCTGATGGCCGAGATGGACCGGCACGGGGTGACCTCCTTCTGCGCTCCGCCGACGGTGTGGCGGATGCTGATCCAGGCCGACCTGACCCAGCTGCGCACCCCGCCCCGTGAGGTGGTGGCGGCCGGCGAGCCGCTCAACCCCGAGGTGATCGAGCAGGTGCGGCGGGCCTGGCACGTCACCGTCCGGGACGGGTTCGGGCAGACCGAGACGGCCGTACAGGTCTCCAACAGCCCCGGGCAGCCGCTGAAGACCGGCTCGATGGGCCGTCCGAGTCCCGGATACCGCGTCGAGCTGCTCGACCCGGTGTCGGGCGCGCCGGGGGCGGCGGAGGGCGAGATCGCCCTCGACCTGTCGGCGCGGCCGGTGGGCCTGATGACCGGGTACCACGGGGACGCGGACCGTACGGCGGAGGCGATGGCCGGCGGCTACTACCGCACCGGTGACATCGGCGCCCGGGACGAGGACGGCTACATCACCTACGTCGGCCGCGCGGACGACGTGTTCAAGGCGTCCGACTACAAGATCAGCCCGTTCGAGCTGGAGAGCGCGCTCCTCGAACACGAGGCGGTGGCCGAGGCGGCCGTCGTCCCGGCGCCGGACGAACTGCGGCTCGCCGTGCCCAAGGCGTACATCGTGCTGGCGGCGGGCTGGGAGCCGGGCCCGGACACCGCGAAGGTGCTCTTCGAGCACTCCCGTCAGGTCCTGGCGCCGTACAAGCGGGTCCGGCGGCTGGAGTTCGCGCCGCTGCCCAAGACCGTGTCCGGCAAGATCCGCCGGATCGAACTGCGTGCGGCCACGGCGGCCGGGTCCCCGGACGAGTACCGCGAGGAGGACTTCCGGTGAACACCTCGTACACACACGGCACGAGCGGGACCGTGCTGCTCGGCGACACCATCGGCGCCAACCTCGACCGGGCCGTCGCGGCCTGGCCGGACCGCGAGGCGCTCGTCGACGTGCCGTCCGGGCGGCGCTGGACGTACGCCGAATTCGCCGCGGACGTGGACCGGTTGGCGTACGCGCTGCTGGCGAGCGGGGTCGCCAAGGGTGACCGGGTGGGGATCTGGGCGATCAACTGCGCGGAGTGGGTGCTCGTCCAGTACGCCACCGCCCGGATCGGCGCGATCATGGTGAACATCAACCCGGCCTACCGCACCCATGAGGTCGAGTACGTCCTCAACCAGGCGGGGATCTCCCTGCTGTTCGCCTCCCTCAGCCACAAGAGCAGCGACTACCGGGCGATGGTCGAGGAAGTCCGGTGCGGGTGCCCGCAGTTGCGGGAGACCGTGTACATCGGCGACCCGACCTGGGACGCGCTGCTGCGGCGCGGGACCCCCGACCGGTACGAGGAGTTCCGGACACGCGGGAGTGAGCTGTCCTGCGACGACCCCATCAACATCCAGTACACGTCGGGCACGACCGGCTTTCCCAAGGGCGCCACCCTCTCCCACCACAACATCCTCAACAACGGTTACTTCGTCGGAGAGTTGATCTCCTACACCGAGCAGGACCGGATCTGCATCCCGGTGCCCTTTTATCACTGTTTTGGCATGGTTATGGGGAATTTGGCCGCCACGTCGCATGGTGCCTGCATCGTGATCCCGGCCCCGTCCTTCGACCCCGCGGCCACTCTGGAGACGGTCCAGCGGGAGCGCTGCACCTCGCTGTACGGCGTCCCGACCATGTTCATCGCGGAGCTGAACCTCCCCGGCTTCGCCTCGTACGACCTCTCCACGCTGCGCACCGGCATCATGGCGGGCTCGCCCTGCCCGGTGGAGGTGATGAAGCGGGTGGTCGCGGAGATGCACATGGCGGAGGTCTCCATCTGCTACGGCATGACCGAGACCAGCCCGGTGTCCCTCCAGACCCGTATCGACGACGACCTGGAACACCGCACCGGCACGGTCGGCCGGGTGCTGCCGCACCTGGAGGTCAAGGTCGTCGATCCGGCCACCGGGGTCACCCAACCCCGGGGCTCGGCAGGCGAGTTGTGCACCCGCGGCTACAGCGTGATGCTCGGCTACTGGAACGAGCCCGAGAAGACCGCGGAAGCCGTCGACCCCGGGCGCTGGATGCACACCGGCGACCTGGCGACGATGCGCGACGACGGGTACGTCGAGATCGTCGGCCGGATCAAGGACATGATCATCCGGGGCGGCGAGAACATCTACCCGCGTGAGATCGAGGAGTTCCTCTACGCCCACCCCAAGATCCGTGACGTCCAGGTGGTCGGGGTGCCGCACGAGAGGTACGGCGAGGAGGTCCTGGCCTGTGTCATCCCGCACGACCCGGCAGAGCCGCTCACCCTGGAGGAACTGCGGGCCTTCTGCGAGGGCCGGCTGGCCCACTACAAGGTGCCGAGCCGGATCCAGATCCTGGAGACCTTCCCCATGACGGTGTCGGGGAAGGTGCGGAAGATCGAGCTGCGGGAGAAGTACAGCACCCCGTAAGCGGCAGCGCCCCGCAGGGGCGCGGGGCTGTGTCGACATGCGGCCACCGCCGCGCGGGCGCGACCGGCCCCCAGGGGCCCGCGGACGAGTCAGCTTCCCGCGGAGCCGAGTTCGTCGGCGGGCCCGTTCATGGGCTGCGGCGTCCCCGTGAGGTCCAGCACGAAGAGCGGTATCCCGAGCGCGTCGGCCCGCTCACGCGCGTCCTCGGCGTACCCCGCGAGGGAGAAGTAGACGCATCCGGAGTCCTCCGTCATCGCCGTCAGCCACAGGCACTCCACGTCCCGCAGTGAGGCCGGCCGCACGGTCGGGTCCACCTGGGCGACCAGACCGCGCGCGGCCAGGCCGATGCCGGACGGCGGCCGCTGGTCGGCGCGGCGTATGTCCCGGTAGCCGAGCCACCGCAGATAGAGCGCGGCGGCGGTGACCGCGTCCCGGGCGGTCCGGATCGTGACCGGCTGGAAGGGCGGCCGCGGCTCGGGAGCCGGCGCGGGCGCGGACTCGGTCCCGGCGATCGGCACGCGCAGCACCGCCCCGCACGGGCAGCCCAGCTCCGGCCGCGGCCACTGGTCCCGGCGGCCGCAGGAGCCGCAGCTCACCGTCACCCAGTCCTCGTCCCAGGCGCGGTGCGCCACCGGCGTCGGCGCGGCCGTGTTGTCGAGGGCCGGGGTGACCGGGGCGCCGCAGGCGCAGGGGTAGGACGGCGCGCTGTAGACGTGCTCGCGCGTACAGGCCGGACAGCGCACCGGCACGCTCTCGGACATGGCCCCACCCCAGGCGTCGCGTCGCTTCTCCTCCCATGCTGCTCCTGCCGGGGCCCGGTTGTCCGTCCCTTGACGACGTTCGCCCCCGCGCCTACATTGATTTCAGATAGTAGAAGTTATTTTCCGCAATGTGGAAACCGTAAGGGATCTGCCGCGGAAGCATCCGGAAGATTTCAGATCTGGAGACGTGCTCACCGCGGGGCGCGACGGGAGCAGGCATCCGACAGCCGAAGCAGGAGTACTCGATGGCTCGAATGACCGCTGCCCGCGCGGCAGTTGAGATCCTCAAACGCGAGGGCGTCAGCGCCGCGTTCGGGGTGCCGGGCGCGGCGATCAACCCGTTCTACGCGGCGCTCAAGGCCGCCGGCGGCATCAACCACACCCTCGCCCGCCATGTCGAGGGCGCCTCGCACATGGCCGAGGGCTACACCCGGACCCACCCCGGCAACATCGGCATCTGCATCGGCACGTCCGGCCCGGCCGGCACCGACATGATCACCGGGTTGTACTCGGCCACCGGCGACTCCATTCCGATCCTCTGCATCACCGGCCAGGCGCCGACCGCGGTGATCCACAAGGAGGACTTCCAGGCCGTCGACATCGCCTCGATCGCGGGGCCGGTGACGAAGATGGCGGTCACCGTGCTGGAGGCGGCCCAGGTCCCCGGCGTCTTCCAGCAGGCCTTCCACCTGATGCGCTCCGGCCGCCCCGGCCCGGTCCTGATCGACCTGCCGATCGACGTCCAGCTCACCGAGATCGAGTTCGACCCGGAGACCTACGAGCCGCTCCCGGTCTACAAGCCGGCCGCGACCCGTGCCCAGATCGAGAAGGCGATCGGTCTGCTGAACGCGTCCGAACGGCCGCTGATCGTCGCGGGCGGCGGGGTCATCAACGCGGATGCCGCCGAACTGCTGCTGGAATTCGCGGAGTTGACGGGAACCCCGGTCGTGCCCACTCTCATGGGCTGGGGCGTGCTTCCGGACGACCACGAGCTGAACGCCGGCATGGTCGGCCTGCAGACCTCGCACCGCTACGGCAACGCGACCTTCCTGGAGTCCGACTTCGTCCTCGGCATCGGCAACCGCTGGGCCAACCGCCACACCGGCAACCTGGACGTCTACACGGCCGGCCGGAAGTTCGTGCACGTCGACATCGAGCCGACCCAGATCGGCAGGATCTTCGCCCCCGACTACGGCATCGCCTCCGACGCGAAGGCCGCTCTGGAGCTCTTCGTCGAGGTGGCAAGGGAGGCGAAGGCGGCGGGCAGGCTGCCCGACCGGAGTGAGTGGGCCGCCGCGGCCCAGGAGAAGAAGGCGACCCTCCAGCGCCGTACCCACTTCGACGACATCCCGATCAAGCCGCAGCGCGTCTACGAGGAGATGAACAAGGTCTTCGGCCCGGAGACCCGGTACGTCTCCACGATCGGCCTCTCGCAGATCGCCGGTGCCCAGATGCTGCACGTCTTCAGGCCGCGGCACTGGATCAACTGCGGGCAGGCGGGCCCCCTCGGCTGGACGATCCCCGCCGCGCTGGGCGTGGCCAAGGCCGACCCGGAGGCCTCCGTCGTCGCCCTCTCCGGCGACTACGACTTCCAGTTCATGCTGGAGGAGCTGGCGGTCGGCGCGCAGCACAAGATCCCGTACGTCCACGTCCTCGTCAACAACTCCTACCTGGGCCTGATCCGTCAGGCGCAGCGGGCGTTCGACATCGACTTCCAGGTCAACCTGGAGTTCGAGAACATCAACTCGCCGGAACTCGGCGTCTACGGCGTCGACCATGTGAAGGTCGTCGAGGGCCTGGGCTGCAAGGCGATCCGGGTGACCGACCCGAACGAGCTGGGCGCGGCCTTCGAGCAGGCCAAGAAGCTGGCGCAGGAGCACCAGGTGCCGGTGGTGGTGGAGGCGATCCTGGAGCGGGTCACCAACATCTCGATGTCCACGACCAACGACATCGGCAACGTCGTCGAGTTCGAGGAGATCGCGACCGAACCGGGCCATGCGCCGACGTCCATCAGGACGCTGAAGGTCTGAGCCGCCGCACAACAGCTGGAGCACGACAACCGGGGCACAACAAAGCGGGCGGTCCATCCCGAGGGATGGGCCGCCCGCTTCGCGCTGTGGGTGACACGGGGCCCGCCGCCCCCGTGCCGGCGAGCTCCGTGTGCAGTGAATATGCCCCCCGGCTGGGGCGGTTGAAGCATCCTGAACAAAATTCAGAGCTTGATTTGAGGATTCGCCATCCGCTTTACCTGGGTTCAGGGGCTTTCGGGATGCTCGGTGAGCCCCGGCCAGTCGTCCGGTCCGCCGCCCTGCCACTCGATGAGGTCGCTCTCCTCGACCTCGATCCGGTCCAGATCGGCCATCCGCAGGATCTCGACCACGTCGTCGAGATGCGAGGCGATCCCCAGGGTCACCGCCCCCTCGGTGACCCGTCGGGAGCCGTCCAGGGCGGGAGCGTGCACGACGATATGAGGGAACTCCGTCGGTGGGTGCGCTGTCATGCCTTCAGCGTGCTGCGGCCGGGGCGGATGCGCACGCCGAAGCGCCGGAGCGAAGGACGCGGACGGTTCCGCATCCGGCGCTCCGGCGCTCGGGGGCTTCATCGGGTGTGGCCGTCCGACGGCGCGAGGCTGGGCGCGACAGATCGTTCGCGCCGCCGGACGGGGTCCGCAACGGCTGGGACCGCGGCGGGTGCGACGGAGCCGGGGCGCGCTTCCCTCTGGTCGAGAAGGGCGCTCGGTTCCTTCACCACCGCACTGGCTCGCACGCCGCCGCGGTCCTTGCCACGCCCGCGCACCTCCGGCCGGCCACCCCTCATCCGGGCCGTCCGGCTGTGCGCGGGCCGTCTGTGTCAGTCCTCGCGCAGGGCGTGGACCGCCTCCGCCACGCGCTTGCCGTACTCCGGGTCGGCGGCGTGGAAGTGGGCCAGGTTCTTCTCGATCACGTCGTCGCGGGAGACCTGCGAGAGGCCGCCGGCGATGTTGGCGACCAGACGCCGCTTCTCCTCCTCGGACATCAGCCGGTACAGCTCGCCTGCCTGGGAGAAGTCGTCGTCCTTGGTGTGCGGCAGGGCCTCGTGGGTGCCGGTGTGACCGGTGACGGCCGGCGGGGCCGCCAGCGGACGGCCGGTCTCCACCGGGCCGTCGTACGAGTTCGGCTCGTAGTTCTTGGCGTGCCGGCCCTGCGGGTTGGCGGCCATGAGGCCGTCCCGGCCGTAGTTCTGCGCGGTCGTCGCCTTAGGCGCGTTGACGGCCAGCAGGGTGTGGTTGACGCCCAGCCGGTAGCGGTGCGCGTCCGCGTAGGCGAAGAGGCGGCCCTGGAGCATCTTGTCGGGGGAGGGGCCGATGCCCGGCACGAAGTTGTTCGGGGCGAAGGCGGCCTGCTCGACCTCGGCGAAGACGTTGTCCGGGTTGCGGTCCAGGACCAGGCGGCCGACCCGCTGGAGCGGGTAGTCCCGGTGCGGCCAGACCTTGGTCAGGTCGAAGGGGTTGAAGCGGTACTCCGCCGCCTCGGCCGCGGGCATGATCTGGACGTGGAGGGTCCAGGACGGGTTGACGCCCCGCTCGATCGCCTGGAGCAGGTCCGTCTGGTGCGAGTGGGGGTCCTTGCCCGCGAGTTCCGCCGCCTGCTCACCGCTGAGGCTGCGCACGCCCTGGTTGGTCTTGAAGTGGTACTTGACGAAGAAGGCCGCGCCCTCGGCGTTCGTCCACTGGTAGGTGTGCGAGCCGTAGCCGTTCATGTGGCGGTACGACGCCGGGATGCCGCGGTCGCCCATCAGCCAGGTCACCTGGTGCGTGGCCTCGGGGGAGTGCGCCCAGAAGTCCCAGACGTTGTCCGGCTCCTGACGGCCCGTGAAGGGGTCGCGCTTCTGCGCGTGGATGAAGTCCGGGAACTTGATGGGGTCCTTGATGAAGAACACCGGGGTGTTGTTCCCGACGAGGTCGTAATTGCCCTCTTCCGTATAGAACTTGACGGCGAAACCGCGCGGGTCGCGGACGGCGTCGGCGCCGCCGAGGGAGTCCGCGACCGTCGAGAAGCGCAGGAAGACCTCGGTGCGCCTGCCGACCGTGCTCAGGAAGTCGGCGTGGGTGAAGCCGGTGACGTCGTCGGTCACCTCGAAGTAGCCGTACGCGCCGCTGCCGCGGGCGTGCACCACTCTCCCCCACTGCCTTAAGGGTGTGGGAGGTGCCCCCACCGGGATCCGCTCGCGGTTGAAGCGCGCGAGCTTCTCCAGGAGGTGCTGGTCCTGGAGGAGGAGCGGGCCGCCGACGCCGGCGGAGGCGGAGTTCTGGTTGTCGGCGACCGGGGCGCCGGACTCGGTGGTGAGCACGCGCTTCGACATCGTGGACCTTCCGTGCGGGTGTCAGCGGAAATCCATTTCCACTTTGTGGAGCCTAGGATCGGGTCGGCTGGGGCGTCAACAGTCTGTTGAATTGGTTTCCGGGCGGCGGCGCCGCCTGGGCGCGACAGGACAGTTGTCAGCGACGGCGCCGCCCGGAAGTCATGGGGGTGCGGCTCAGACCTGGGCGCCGGAGAGGCGCTCGACCGCGCGCAGCAGCGCGGAGTGGTCCAGGCCGCCGTCGCCCTGCGCGCGCAGGGAGGCGACCAGCTGGGCCACCACGGCACCCACCGGCAGGGCGGCACCGACGTTGCGGGCCGCGTCGGTCACGATGCCCATGTCCTTGTGGTGCAGGTCGATCCGGAAGCCCGGCTTGAAGTCGCGGTTCAGGAAGTTGTCCTTCTTCCGCGCCAGCACGGTCGAGCCGGCCAGGCCGCCGCCCAGCACGTCCAGCGCGGCCGTCAGGTCCACGCCGGACTTCTCCAGGAAGACCACGGCCTCGGCGCACGCCTGGATGTTCACGGCGACGATCAGCTGGTTGGCGGCCTTGACGGTCTGGCCGGAGCCGTGCGGACCGCACAGCACGATGGTCCTGCCCAGCGCCTCGAAGATCGGCTTCGCGGTGTCGAAGTCGGCCTGCTCGCCGCCGACCATGATGGACAGCACGGCCTCGATCGCCCCGGCCTCGCCGCCGGAGACCGGCGCGTCCAGGACGCGGATGCCCTTGTTCCCGGCGGCCTTCGCCAGGTCGACGGAGGTCTGCGGGGTGATGGACGACATGTCGATCAGCAGCGCGCCGGGCTTCGCGTTCTCCAGGATGCCGTCCGGGCCGTAGGCGATGGCCTCGACCTGCGGCGACGCGGGCACCATCGTGATGACCACGTCGGCGTCCCTGACGGCCTCGGCGATCGAGGAGGCCGCGGTGCCGCCGGCCGCCGCCAGCCGGTCCAGCTTGTCCTGCTCCAGGGTGAAGCCGGTGACGTCGTAGCCCGCCTTGACCAGGTTCTCGGACATGGGGGAGCCCATGATGCCGAGGCCGATCCAGGCGATCGCCGGGCGGGTCGGGTTGGAGGAATGGGTGCTCATGATGGAGGTGCCTCTCTCAACTGCCTTGCGAAGTCGGGGGGTTCAGCGGGCGTCGCGCGGGAGCCGGTCGAAGGCCTCGGCGCTCGGGCGGTCGCCCGGCTTGTACTCCAGGCCCACCCAGCCGTCGTAACCGGCCTTCCGCAGCTGGTCGAGCAGCTCCTCCAGGGGGAGCGAACCGGTGCCCGGGGCGCCGCGGCCGGGGTTGTCGGCGATCTGCACGTGGCCGGTCTTCGCCGCGTACCGCTCGATCACCGACGGCAGGTCCTCGCCGTTCATGGACAGGTGGTACAGGTCCATGAGGAAGCGCGCGTTGCCGAGTCCCGTGGCCGCGTTGACTTTGTCGACGACGCCGATGCCGGCGGGTGCGCTCACCAGCGGGTACCGGGGCGACTCGGGCCGGTTGAGGGTCTCGATCAGGAGCACCGCGCCGATCCGGTCGGCCGCGCGGGCCGCGAGTGCCAGGTTCTCCAGGGCCAGCGCGTCCTGCTCGGCCGGGTCCACGCCCTCGACGCGGTTGCCGTACAGCGCGTTGAGCGCCTTGCAGCCGAGCGACTGCGCGAAGCCGGCCGCCACGTCGATGTTGGCGCGGAACTTCGCGGACTCCGCGCCCGGGATCGACAGGGCGCCCCGGTCGGGGCCGGGCAGTTGCCCGGCGTAGAAGTTCAGGCCCGTCAGCTGTACGCCCGCGTCCTCGATCGCGCTCTTCAGCGCGTCGAGCTCGGACCGCTCGGGGGTGGGGGAGTCGACCCAGGGCCACCACAGCTCGACCGCGCCGAAGCCGGCCGCGGCGGCGGCCGCGGGGCGCTCCAGCAGCGGGAGTTCCGTGAAGAGGATCGACAGGTTGACGGTGAAGCGCTGCTCTGCGGCTGCGCTCGATCCAAAACCTGGCATGGGGGTCGGCGCTCCCTTCCGCTTGTCTGTATTTCCGTATGACGGAAGTTGGTTTCTGCTTAATGGAAGACTGCCTGTGGCCGGGGAGGGCTGTCAAGAGCGCCCGCGCAAATCCCGCGCCCTACCCTGAAGGCATGGCACGGTCCAACGACGAGGTCGCCGCCCTGCTCCAGGAGTACGCGGACCTGATCTCGATCACCGGCGGAGACGCCTTCAAGGCGCGGGTCTACGAGAAGGCCGCCCGGGCGGTCGGCGGTCACCACGCCGATGCCGCCACGCTCGACCTCAAGGGGCTCCAGGAGATCCCGAACGTCGGGAAGTCGATCGCGCAGAAAGTCCTGGAGTTCTTCGACCAGGGCAGCGTGTCGGCCGTGGAGGAGCTGCGGGCGAAGATCCCGGCGGGGGTACGGCGGCTGACCGCCATCCCCACCCTCGGCCCGAAGAAGGCGATGGCGGTCTACGAGGAGCTGGGCATCTCCTCGGTCGAGGAACTGGCCGACGCCATCCACCAGGAGCGGCTGCGCGATCTCAAGGGCTTCGGGCCGAAGACCGAGGAGAACATCCTGCACGGAATCGAGCTGCTCCGGTCGGCCGGGGGCCGGGTGCGGATCGACGTCGCCATGGACCTGGCGGAGAGCATCGTCGGCGCGCTGTCCGCGGTGACCGGCTGCGAGAAGTGCACGTACGCCGGGTCACTGCGCCGGTTCCGCGAGACGATCGGTGACATCGACATCCTCGTCGCGGCCAGGAAGTCCGCGCCGATCATGCGGGCGTTCACCGAACTGCCCTACGTCACCGAGGTCATCGGCCAGGGCGAGACCAAGACCTCCGTCCGCACCGGCAAAGGGCTCAACGTCGACCTGCGGGTCGTACCGCCGGACTCCTGGGGCGCGGCGCTCCAGTACTTCACCGGCTCGAAGGCCCACAACATCCGCACCCGCGAACGGGCCGTGCACCACAAGCTCAAGCTCTCCGAGTACGGGCTCTTCGACGTCGAGAGCGGCGAGAAGATCGTCTCCGGGACCGAGGAGGAGGTGTACGCCCGCCTCGGCCTGCCCTGGATCCCGCCGACCCTGCGCGAGGACAGGGGCGAGATCGAGGCGGGGTCGCGGGACGAGCTGCCGGAGCTGGTCACCGAGGCCGATCTCCGCGGCGACCTGCACACCCACACCGACCTCACCGACGGGCTCGCTCCGCTGGAGGAGATGGTGGAGGCGGCGGCCCGGCGCGGCTACGCCTACTACGCGGTCACCGACCACGCGCCCGACCTGGCCATGCAGCGCATGACCGACGAGCGGATGCTGGCCCAGCGCGAGCGGGTGCGCGAGCTCGACGGCACCTATCCCACCCGGGGCCGGCGCGGCGGGCTGCGGCTGCTGCACGGCACCGAGCTGAACATCGGCCCCGAGGGGGAGGTGGACTGGCCGGACGACTTCCTGGCCGGGTTCGACCTGTGCGTGGCGTCGATCCACTCGCACTTCAAACAGAGCCGCGAGGCCCTGACCCGGCGGCTCGTCCGGGCCTGCGAGAACCCGCACGTCCACATCATCGGCCACCCCACCACCCGCCTCATCGGCAAGCGGCCCGGCATCGACGCCGACCTCGACGCGGTCTTCGCCGCGTGCGCCCGCACGGGTACGGCCCTGGAGATCAACGCCCACCCGGACCGCCTCGACCTGCGCGACGAGGACATCCTGCGGGCCCGGCGGCACGGCGTGAAGTTCGCCGTGAACAGCGACGCCCACGCCGTCCCCCATCTGGACGCCATGCGGTACGGCATCGGCACCGCCCAGCGCGGCTGGCTCACCAAGGACGACGTGATCAACACCTGGCCGGAGCGACGACTGCGGAGCTTCCTGCGCAAGCGTGGTTGAGCCGGGAGGCCGTCACCACGTCGCGGTCGACGCCTTCCGAGCGGCCCGCCGTCTTCGGTACGCCGCCTCCCGGCCCGTCGCCTCGTGGCCGGGGCGAGGGCGATCATGTACGGCGCATCCGGGCCGGTCCAGGGCTGATCCACCGGACAAACTGCCTGACAGACGGCCGGGCGGCGGGGCGCCTCGGTCGGCTAGGGTCGGCTCGTGGCGGACGCAGCGGCTCCGCCGCGGTGGAACTGACTGGCCCAGGGTGTGTCGCGGCTGTGCAGCGGTCGGCCGAAGTGCAGGTCAGGGACGTTTTCTGGGGGCGCAATGCGATTGAGAGTGGAGTTCACGACCGAGCCCTTCGATCTGGACGAGGCACCCGCGCACGCGCTGGTCGCCCGTGAGGTCATCGAGGGTGCTCAGCTGGACGCGGTGGATGTCGGGCCGTTCGGGAACACGGCCGAGGGCGGCGCCGACGCCGTGCTCACCGCCGTGGACGCGCTGCTGCGTCAGACCCTGGAGGCCGGGGCCACCCGGATCTCGCTCCAGGTCAACGTGGTGGGGGAGGACGGCGACAAGTGACCGGAAACGCGGACGAGCCCTTCATCACGGCGGTGAAGCCGCTGGTCGACGCCATGGGCGGGGAACTGCTCCCGCCCGACGAGGCCGGCGCCGACGACGTCGTGCTCGCCTGGGAGGGCGTCGACGTGGTCGCCGTACGGCTGCCGCAGCTCGCCGACTCCCTCGACCACATCCTGGCCGCCATGGAGCGCAAGCAGGGCAAGCCGCTGGCCGACCTGGACCGCAAGGCGAAGCAGGAGGTCGTGCGCATACTGGAAGCGCGGGGCGCCTTCTCCGTACGGCACGGTGTGGAGACCGTGGCGGGCGCGCTCGGAGTGAGCCGCTTCACCGTCTACAACTACCTCAACCGCGAGAAAGAGGGCTGATCCGCGGGGCGCGTCCCGGGGGTTGTTACGCGGAATTTTCAACAAAGTGTTGACGCTGGGTTCCGGAGGGCGTTAGCTAACGGCAGCCCGTTCAGCACGAAGGCCGCCTACGGCCACGGAGGCTCCCGTGACGTCGACTTCCACGCCCCCGGGTCTGGCCCGGTTCAATGTTCTGGAGGAGCACGCGGCCTTCGCCGCCCTCCACGAGGCGTGTGCCTCCACCGCATGGGCCCGGCGACTGCTCGCCGCCCGCCCCTACACCACCCCCGAGGCCCTCTGCTCCGCCAGTGACGCGGCCATGGCCGAGCTGAGCCCGGCCGACCTGGCGGAGGCCATGGCCGGACACCCGCCGATCGGCCGCCCCAAGCCCGGCGACCCCACCTCGGCCCGCGAACAGTCCGGAATGGCCGGCGCCGCCGAAGCACTCAAGGCGGAGATGCTCGAACTCAACCTGGCGTACCAGGAGAAGTTCGGCCATGTCTTCCTGATCTGCGCCACCGGACGCAGCGGCGAGGAGATGCGGGACGCGGTCAAGGAGCGGATCGGCAACGCGCCCGAGCAGGAGCGGGAGATCGTCCGCACCGAACTGGGCAAGATCAACCGCATCCGGCTCGCCCGACTCGTCGCAGAGGACGCCTGACACCATGAGCACCAGCACCACCGCCTCCGTGTCCACCCACATCCTGGACACCTCGCTCGGCCGCCCCGCCGAGGGCGTCGCCGTCCAGTTGTCCGCCCGCCGGGGCCGTGACGCGAACTGGCAGGCGCTCGGCGGCAGTGCGACCGACACGGACGGCCGGTGCAAGGACCTGCCGGCGCTGCCGGAGGGGACCACCCACGTACGGCTCGACTTCGCCGTGGAGCCGTATTTCGAGAAGAAGCAAGCCGATGCGCAGCAGGACGCCCCCGCGAATCGGGACAGCGGACCGGCCGTGTTCTTCCCGGAGGTGGCGATCACGTTCGCCGTCGTGCCGGGCGAGCACTACCACGTACCGCTGCTGCTCAACCCGTTCGGCTACTCCGTTTACCGAGGGAGCTAGCTAATGACCGCCAATTCCCGCCCTGCCCACTCCGTCATCCTGGGACAGAACCAGTACGGCAAGGCCGAGAACCGGGTCGTGAAGATCACGCGGGACGGTGCCACCCACCACATCAAGGACCTGAACGTGTCGGTGTCGCTCTCCGGCGACATGGACGAGGTCCACTACTCCGGCTCCAACGCCAACGTCCTGCCGACCGACACCACCAAGAACACGGTGTTCGCGTTCGCCAAGGAGCACGGCATCGAGTCGGCCGAACAGTTCGGCATCCACCTGGCCCGGCACTTCGTGACCAGCCAGGAGCCGATCAAGACGGCCCGGATCCGGATCGAGGAGTACGCCTGGGAGCGCATCGAGGCCTCCGACGCCACCAGGTTCATCGGCGCGGACGAGGTCAAGCACTCCTTCGTACGCAAGGGGCAGGAGACCCGGCTCACCCAGATCACCTACGACGGTGAGTCCTGGGAGGTGATATCCGGCCTCAAGGACCTGGTCGTGATGAACTCGACCGACTCCGAGTTCTGGGGCTACGTCAAGGACAAGTACACGACCCTCCCCGAGGCCTACGACCGCATCCTGGCCACCCAGGTAACCGGCCGCTGGCGGTTCAACTGGACCGACGACGAGCAGAAGATGCCCAACTGGGAGAAGTCCTACGAGCAGACCAGGAAGCACATGCTCCAGGCCTTCGCCGAGACGTACTCCCTCTCGCTCCAGCAGACGCTGTACCAGATGGGCTCGCGCATCCTCGACAACCGCGGCGAGATAGACGAGGTCCGCTTCTCGCTGCCCAACAAGCACCACTTCCTCGTCGACCTGGAGCCGTTCGGACTCAAGAACGACAACGAGGTGTACTACGCCGCCGACCGGCCCTACGGCCTGATCGAGGCGACCGTTCTCCGGGACGGCTGCGAGGCGAAGATCCCGGTGGACCTCACCAACCTCTGATCCACTCCGCATTCTCGGCACCCGCGGCCGGTGACGCCCTGCGCTCCGGCCGCGGCACTCAAATCCCCGGGGTCCTGCCGTGCCCTCACCTCAAGTCCACTGAGCGAAAAGGACGAATCATGGCAGCAGACCAGCGCACCGTCATCGAGAACTGTTCGATCGCGACCGTCGACGCCCACGACACCGAGTACGCGAGCGGGTACGTCGTCATCGCCGGCAACCGTATCGAGTCGCTCGGCGCCGGCAGGGCACCCGAGGGCCTGGAGAACGTCGTACGCCGGATCGACGCCACCGGTCATCTGGTGACGCCGGGCCTGGTCAACACCCACCACCACTACTACCAGTGGATCACCCGGGGCCTGGCCACCGACCACAACCTCTTCAACTGGCTGGTCGCGCTGTACCCGACCTGGGCGCGCATCGACGAGCCGATGGTGTACGCGGCCGCCCAGGGCTCGCTCGCGATGATGGCCCGCGGCGGTGTCACCACGGCCATGGACCACCACTACGTCTACCCGAAGGACTCCGGCGACCTCTCCGGCGCCATCATCCGCGCCGCCCGCGAGACCGGCGTCCGCTTCACCCTCGCCCGCGGCTCCATGGACCGCAGCGAGAAGGACGGCGGCCTGCCCCCGGACTTCGCCGTGGAGACCCTCGAAGGCGCCCTCGCCGCCACCGAGGCGACCGTCAAGGAGCACCACGACCCCTCCTTCGACGCGATGACCCAGGTGGCCGTCGCCCCCTGCTCGCCGTTCTCCGTCTCCACCGAACTCCTGCGGCAGGGTGCCGAGTTGGCCCGCCGTCTCGGGGTACGGCTGCACACGCACGGCTCGGAGACCGTCGAGGAGGAGCAGTTCTGCAAGGAACTGTTCGGGATGGGCCCGACCGACTACTTCGAGTCCACCGGCTGGCTGGGCGAGGACGTGTGGATGGCGCACTGCGTCCACATGAACGACTCCGACATCGCCGCCTTCGCCCGCACCAGGACCGGTGTCGCCCACTGCCCGTCGTCCAACGCCCGCCTCGCGGCCGGCATCGCCCGCGTCCCCGACATGCTCGCCGCCGGCGTCCCGGTCGGCCTCGGCGTCGACGGCACCGCGTCCAACGAGTCCGGCGAACTCCACACCGAACTGCGCAACGCGCTGCTGATCAACCGCCTCGGCGCGCACCGGGAGGCCGCCCTCAACGCCCGCCAGGCGCTGCGCCTCGGCACCTACGGCGGCGCCCAGGTCCTGGGCCGGGCAGGCCAGATCGGCTCCCTGGAACCCGGCAAGCTGGCCGACCTGGTGCTCTGGAAGCTGGACACCCTCGCCCATGCCTCCATCGCCGACCCGGTGACCGCCCTGGTCTTCGGCGCGGCCGCCCCGGTCACGGCCTCCTTCGTGAACGGCCGTCAGATCGTCGAGGACAACCGCCTGCTGCACGTCGACGAGGACGCGATCGCCCGCTCCACGCGGGCCGAGGCCCAGCGGCTGGCACACATCGCCGCACAGTAACTCCCCTTCTCCGTACGGCACTTGAGGTACGGAACTCGACGTACGGCAACTCAGCGGTACGGCACTTCAGCTCCGGCCAGGAGGGACGGCTCCCGGCCGGCAGCCGTGGACCCCAGCGGGGTCCACGGCGGCCGTCTCCTGGGCGCGTGCTTCCTCGCGCGCGCCCAGGAACGGTCACCCGTCCCCCCTCGGTCCCTCCCCCACTCTCGGCTTCGCTCGAGCGGGAGGTGCCCCCATGACCGACAACGCACCACCTCCCTGAAACCCGCGTCAGAGCCGACGCGTACCCGACCGGAGGAGAGCCGCCGTGTCCTCGCACCCCGTCGACGAGAAACTCCCGCCCCTGAAAATGGCCACCACGGGCCTCCAGCACGTGGCCGCGATGTACGCCGGAGTCGTCGCCCCGCCCCTGATCGTCGGCGCGGCCATCGGCCTGTCCGGCGCCGAACTGACCTTCCTCACCGGCGCCTGCCTCTTCACCGCGGGCCTCGCCACCTTCCTCCAGACCCTCGGCGTCTGGAAGATCGGCGCCCGGCTGCCCTTCGTCAACGGCGTCACCTTCGCCGGGGTCGCCCCGATGACCGCGATCGCCGCCTCCACCCACGACAAGTCCGACGCCCTGCCGGTCATCTTCGGCGCGGTGATCGTCGCCGGCCTCCTCGGCTTCCTCGCCGCCCCCTTCTTCAGCAAGGCGGTCCGGTTCTTCCCGCCCGTCGTCACCGGCACGGTCATCACCCTCATCGGCGTCTCGCTGCTCCCGGTCGCCTTCGGCTGGGCGCAGGGCCCCGACCCGGCGGCGCACGACTACGGGGCGGCCAAGTACCTGGGCCTGGCCGCCGCGACCCTTCTCGTGGTCCTGCTCCTGCGCCGTTTCACCCGGGGCTTCGTCAAACAGATCGCCGTGCTGATCGGCCTGGTCGCCGGCACGGTCGTCGCCCTGCCCTTCGGCCTCACGGACTTCGGCCCGGTCGCCGACGCGGACGTCGTCGGCTTCCCGGCCCCCTTCCACTTCGGCGCCCCGCAGTTCCACATCGCCGCGATCCTCTCCATGTGCGTGGTGATGGTGGTCTCGATGACCGAGTCGACCGCGGACATGCTGGCGCTGGGCGAGATCGTCGAACGCCCCGCCGACGAGCGGACGATCGCGGCCGGGCTGCGCGCCGACACCCTCGGCTCGGCGATCAGCCCGCTCTTCAACGGGTTCATGTGCAGCGCCTTCGCCCAGAACATCGGCCTCGTCGCGATGACCCGGATCCGCAGCCGGTTCGTGGTCGCGGCCGGCGGCGGTTTCCTGGTGCTGATGGGCCTGTGCCCGATGGCGGCCTCGCTGATCGCCGTCGTACCCCGGCCGGTGCTGGGCGGCGCGGGCGTGGTCCTCTTCGGCTCGGTGGCGGCCAGCGGCATCCAGACCCTGGTCAAGGCAGGCCTGGACAGGGACGAGAACGTGCTGATCGTCGCCGTGTCCCTCGCCGTCGGCATCGTCCCGATCACCGCGCCGGACTTCTACCACGCCTTCCCGGAGACCGCCCGGATCGTCCTGGACTCGGGCATCTCGACGGGCTGCGTGGCGGCCGTACTGCTCAACCTCGTCTTCAACCACCTGGGCCGGCGGGGCGCGGAAGCGACGGACACGGCCTCCGAAGCCCCGGAGGCCCTGGGAGCCGTGCCGCTCGTGCCGCCTCGGTCGCTCTCGTAACCGCCCCCGTACACCTTCCACTTGAGGGGGTTGGCCAGGCCGAGGCCGCCCGCCCCGAGAAACACTCGCTGGGAGGTTTCCACCCGGCTGACGTCACTGTGGGCGGCCTCCTGCTTCATCGCCCACGCGCGGGCGCCGAGGAAGGCGTCGAGGTAATCCTGCCGGCCACCGCCGTCCGCGGTGGTGGCCGCATGCCTGCGGGCCCGTCCGCGGACGCGGCCGAAACCGGCAAAGGCAGTTGAGCGTGGCGCGGCAACTCGGGAATGCCACGGCCGCCGTCACGCATCCGAATTCACCCGGCGGCCCGGATCGCCTGGCACGGGCTGAGCGCGGGGAGCCGGCCGGTCAGGTACGAGCGGGGCGGGACACCCATCAGGGCACGGAAATCGGTCGTCATGTGCGACTGGTCGAAGTAGCCGGTGGCGGCGGCCAGTTCGGACCAGCCCGCGCTGCCCGCCCGCGCGGCGAGGGTGCGCACACGGTCGATGCGGGCGTAGTGCTTCGGGGAGACACCGATGCCGTCGGTGAACAGGTTCCGCAACTGGCGTTCGCTGACCGCCAGTTCCCGGGCCACGTCCCGTACCTGGGCGGGTGCCCGGTTCAGCCGCACCGACAGGGCCTCGACGCCCGCGCGCAGCAGCGCCGTCCGGGCCGGATCCGTCTGCTCCGACAGCATCCCGGGCAGCACCTCGGTGATGCGCGGCAGCGCCTCCCGCGGGTCCAGCCACCGCACCTCACGTGCGAACCGACGGGCCGCCCCGCCCGGCAGGGCGTCCAGCGGCACCACTCGGCCGACCAGCCCCGCGGCCGGAACACCCAGCAGAGGCCGGGCGGTTCCCGGAGCGAGGCGCAACTCCACACACTCGATGTGCGACTTGCCCTCGTGGTAGGTCGCCCGCACCCGCGGCCCGACGGCCAGGACGTCACGCCGTCCGTCCCCCGTCACCCGCAGCACCACCTTGGTCACCGCGTCCGGCAGCTGGACGAACGTCCCCTCGGGCGGTTCGGCGAAGGACATGGTCCGCACCTCGGCGACCCACGGGCGCAACCCCTCGGGCGGGGCCGGAAGCGACTGGGCGTTGGTCATCGGCACGATTCCACGGTAAGCGAGCCGCGCCACCGTCCGGGCGGCCCGGCCGTGCCGGAATTTCCAAGAGCCGGCCACCCGGACCCGCCCATCGTGGTCCGCATGATTCTGGTGACGGGTGCCACGGGCACCATCGGCAGTGACGTCGTACGACAGTTGGCCGCCCGCGGCAGGAAGGTGCGCGCGCTCACCCGCGACCCGGCGAAGGCGCGGGTGCCCGCCGGGGTGGAGGTGGTACGCGGGGACTTCGGCGATCCCGCCTCCCTGGACGCCGCGCTGTCCGGGGCGACGGCCGCGTTCCTGCTCCGGCCGCCCGGTCCCGACGGGGGAGAGGACGCGGCGCTGGTCGCCGCGGCACGGACGGCGGGCGTGGAGCGGCTGGTGAAACTCTCCGCCATCGCCACCGGCGATCCCGCCTCCGGCCCCTCCGCGCAGTGGCATGTCGACGGCGAGCGGGCGGTGCGGGACAGCGGGCTCGCCTGGACGGTCCTTCAGCCGTCGTCGTTCGCCTCCAACACGCTGACCTGGACGCAAGCGCTCGGAGCGGGCCAGCCGGTGCCCAACATGACCGGGAACGGCGCCTCGGGCGTGATCGACCCGCGCGACATCGCCGAGGTGGCGGTGCGGGCCCTGCTCGACGCCGGGCACGCCGGGCGGACGTACGTCCTGACCGGTCCCGAGGCGATCACCGTGCCCGGCCAGGCCGCCGTGCTCGCCGAGGTCCTCGGCCGCCCGGTTCCGACCCGGGACCTGTCCCCGGACGAGATCCGCGACTTCCTCCGCACGGCCTGGGGCATGGACGGGGCCCGGGCGGAAGGCGTCCTGACCGGCTTGGCGTTCGTCCGCGCCGGAGGCAACGCGTCGGTCACCGAGGACGTGGCCGAGGCGCTGGGCCGCCCGGCCCGAACCTTCCGCACCTGGGCCGATGACAACAGGGGCCTCTTCGAGGCGAGTTGAGTACTCCGGCGCAGGGCCCGCAGCGGCCGTGGTACCGGCTCACCGGTTCCGCGGCCGCAGTATCGCCGCCGCCAGCACCAGGGCGGCCACCGCGATTCCGGTCGCCGCCCGGAACGCCAGCCGGTAGCCCTCCGCCGTGGCGGGGATCAACTCCGCACCCCGGTCGAGGAGTCCGCCGGTGCGGCTCGCCGCCAGGGTGCTCAGTACCGCGAGCCCCAGCGAACCGCCCACCACCTGCGTGGTGTTGAACAGCCCGGACGCCAGGCCCGCGTCCTCCTCACGCGCCCCGGACATCGCCAGCCCGGTCAGCGCCGGCATCGCCGCGGCGAACCCCGCGGCGAGCAGCAGCAGCGGCGGCAGCACGTCGACGGCGTACGAGGCGCCGACCGGCATCCGGCTCCACAGGGCCGTCCCCGCCACGATCAGCGTCAGACCGCAGAGCAGGACCCGGTACGCGCCGTAGCGGGCGATCGTCCGCGCGGACAGCCCGAGCATCAGCAGCCCGATCGCGACCGGCGCCGGCAGGAAGGCCGTGCCGGTCGCCAACTCGCCATACCCGAGGACGCGTTGGAGGTACAGCGCGCCGAGGAACTGGAAACCGTACATGGTCGCGATCATCAGCACCTGTACGGCGTTGGCGCCGGCGAGCAGCCGGGAGCGCAGCAGCCGCAGCCGCAGCAACGGGCGACGGGCGCGTGCCTGGCGGAGGGTGAACGCCGTGAACAGGGCGACCGCCAGGGCCGTCAGGAGGAGGGTGGCCAGCGGGCCGCGGCCGCCGGCGCCGACGATGACGTAGACCGTGAGCATCAGGGCGCCGGTGACCAGCGCGGCGCCCGGGAAGTCGGCGCCC
Organism: Streptomyces sp. NPDC048417; assembly: GCF_040651615.1. NCBI lineage: Bacteria > Bacillati > Actinomycetota > Actinomycetes > Kitasatosporales > Streptomycetaceae > Streptomyces > Streptomyces sp. NPDC048417. Next base: position 43,296 of record NZ_JBEZKI010000018.1, read on the forward strand.
TGGCGCAGTCCGGCGCCCCGCTCAGGGGCGAGGACCCGGGTGGCCGCGAACCAGGCGGCCAGCCCTGCCGGCAGGTTGATCAGGAAGATCCAGTGCCAGCTCAGCGCCTGGGTGAGCGCCCCGCCCAGAAAGGTGCCGAGCGCGCCGCCCGCCGCGCCGACCGCGCTGAACACCGCGATGGCCCGGCCCTGTTCACGCGGCTCCGGATAGAGGGCGACCAGCATGCCGAGCACCACCGCGGAGGTCATCGCCCCGCCCACGCCCTGCATCGCCCGCGCCGCGATCAGCACCCCCTGCCCGGTCGCCACCGCGCACAGCAAGGAGGCGGCCGTGAACAGCGCGAGGCCCGTCGTGAACATCCGCTTGCGGCCCAGCAGGTCGCCGAGACGCCCCGCCAGCAGGAGCAGCCCGCCGAACGGGATCAGATACGCGTTGACGACCCAGGCCAGCCCGGGACCGCTGAAACCCAGGTCGCGCTGGATGGCCGGCATCGCCACCGTGACGATGTTGCCGTCGAGGACGGTCATCAGGATCCCCGTGCACAGCACGGCGAGGGACGCCCAACGGGGGTATGTTCGTGAGAGCGCCACCGGGGCCGCCGGTGTCGGTGTCGGTTTTCCGGTCGTGGTCGACATGGCCTCTGGGCCTCCGCAATCGCCGTAGAACTCACCAGACAGGTGAACAGGAACAGTTCGTGCACAAGGTGCATGACTTGTAACGGAGTTCATGGTGAGTGACCATGGGGGGAGACGTAAGGAGGCAGCTCGATGTCCCAGAGGAACACCGGTGTGACCGTCCAGGTCGTGAACGCGGGCGCCTGCCCGGTCCGCGAGGTTCTTGACAGGGTCGCCGGCAAGTGGAGCGTCCAGATCCTGGTCGCGGCCTCGCACGGCCCCATCCGCTTCACCGAACTGGAGCGCGGCATCGAGGGCATCAGCCGCCGGATGCTGACCCTCACCCTGCGCAACCTGGAGCGCGACGGGCTGGTGATCCGCACCGTGTATCCGACCGTGCCCCCGAAGGTGGAGTACGGACTCACCCCGGTGGCCCTGGAACTGCACGAGACGCTGCAGCGGCTGACCGACTGGGCCGAGCACAACCGCGGCTACATCGCGCAGGCGCGGGCGGCCTACGACGCCGAGCACCAGCCCGAACTGCTCGACGTGTAGACGGCGTTGACGGCGTAGACGGGTTGGACCGTTCGGGGGCGGTCCGCCGGACCCTCAGAAGCCGAACAGGTCCGGAGCCGAGGTGAGTTCCTTGAAGGCCTCGCTCGGACGGTCGATCAACCGCCTGGCCTTGAGGTCAAGCAGCCCGCCGACCGCCTCCACCTCGGCGGCCAGGGTGCCGTCCGCCTTGGTGATCGACTGGAGTATCCGGAACGTCTTGCCCTCGCCCCACTCGAACACGCAGGTCACATCGACCTCGTCACCGGCGAGCAGCTCCCGTTTGTACCGGATGGTCGTCTCCAGCGCCACCGGGCCCACGCCCCGCCCGATCAGGCCAGCCTGGGTGATCCCGGCGGCCTGGAGCAGCGACCAGCGGGCGTGCTCGGCGTAGTTGAGGTACACCGCCTGGTTCAGATGGCCCTGCACGTCGGTCTCGTAGCCACGGACCGTGACGCGGACGGAATACGGTTCGCTCACGACTTCCCCTTCTCGTGTACGACGTCTGGTGTACGACGCCTCGTGCACGACTTCTCGTGTACGACGTCTCGTGTACGACGCACTGATCCTTTGTCGGCATCCTGGCACGCCCGTCACACCCGGCGCGGCGATGCCAGCAGATAGCGCGTGCGAGTCCGTGGCTCCGTGTACTCGCCGGTCTGCCACCCCGCCCGCTCCAGGGTGTCCGCGCACGCCCGCAGGGGCTCGCCCTCCGGCGCGTACACGGCGACCGCCTCGGGCTGCGGAGTGGCCCGCACCCGGTAGCCGGCGGTCGCGGGTCCCTCGGACGGGTGCCCGGCCGCCTCCAGGGCGAGCGCGGCGGCCCGCACCAGATGCGTGCGCTCCCATCCGCACGGCCGGTCCGTGGCGCCGTCGGGGTTGGTCATCCGGCGCAGCTCCAGGAGCCCCTGCCAGGCGCTGTGCACCTCACGCGCGCGGGCGGGCCCGTCATCGACGGCCTCCTCACCGCCGACCCGCGCGGCGAACACCCCGTCCGGCTCGGCCAGCGCCACCGCCGGGGGCTGCGGCGCCGCCGCCTCCCGTATCCGATGCCCCGCAGGCGTCAGGAAGTGGTCGTGCGGCGGCCGCGGGTGCCGAAAGGCGAGCCCCCGCTTCACCAGCGCCGCCAACTGCGCCTGCGTACCCCGCAGCCGTCCGCTGACCGGATCGGCGGCATCGATGACCCGCCGCTGCGCGGCAGCGGGCGGTCGGGTCACGGCGTGCTCCTCTCCGGCGTCGATCCGTACGGACGCGTACCGATCCGTGCTTCGAAGGCTACGACCGCGCACTGACACTCGACCGGTCGAAGATCATCGCCTGCCGCCTGCCGCCTGCCGCCTGCCGCCTGCCGCCTGCCGCCTGCCGCCTGCCGCCTGCCGCGTGCCGTGTGCCGCCTGCCGTTACCGGATCGGCTCGGCCGGTCGGATGTTCCACCCCGCGATCACCGGGCGGTCGTGTTCCGTGCCGAGGCGGCACAGCGTTCCGGTCGCCAGCTGGAAGAGGGCGCCGTCGGAGGGGGGCAGGCCCAGGCGGCGGGCGGTGAGGACGCGCAGGAAGTGGCCGTGGGCCACCAGCAGCACGACCCCCTCCGTGTTGGCGAGGGCCGCTTCGACCTTGGACAGCATCCGGTCGGCCCGCTCTCCTACCTGCTCCGGGGTCTCCCCGGGGTGCTCCGGCGGACCGGGCGCGACCCCGTCGGTGAAGAGGAACCACCCCGGCCGGGTGCGCTGGATCTCCACGGTGGTCACGCCCTCGTAGCCGCCGTAGTCCCATTCCCGCAGGTCGGCGTCGACCCGGGCATCGGACACGCCGATCAGCTCGGCGGTCTCCCGGGCCCGCTGGAGCGGGCTGACGAAGGCGGCGCCGATGCGGTGCGACCGGATCAGCGGCACCAGCCGCCGCGCCTCCTCCCGCCCGTGCTCGGTGAGGGGCACGTCGGTCCACCCGGTATGCCGTCCGGACCGCGACCACTCGGTCTCACCGTGCCGGACGAGAAAGACATCAGCCATACGTCAGAGGCTATGAGCCCAGCGTTCCAGTTCGGCGAACTCACGCGCCCGTAGGCCGTGGCGGGGGTCGACCGGAAGGAGTAACGCGGGGCCGTCGTGGTGCTCGGCGACATGGCAGACGTCCAGCACGGTCACCATGTCGTCCACCCACACGAACGGCCGCCCCGCCGCCCACGCCACCACGGTCCGCGTCTTCCAGTACAGCCCGTCCGGATCCTTGGCGAACAGCTCGGGCCACTCGATGACGGGCAGTTCGGGCAGTCCGACGGCCGGCCCGATCATCTCGTTGGCCTCATGCATCCAGGTGGTGGCCCAGGCCAGCTCGTACGGCAGCGCGAGCAGCCGCGCCCCGTGTCCCGGGTGCAGCCGCACCCGCAGCCCGCGGCGGAGTCTGCGGGAGCCGGGTGTCTGGCGGGCGGACCAGTTCGCCGGGTGCAGCCTGTGGGTCACGTACCCGCGATGCCGAAGCAGCCGGGCCCGGAACGGGTTGAGGGGTCCGTCGACGTCGAGGAGGAGCAGGGGACGCTGGGTCATGGGGATGGGTTACCCCGGTTGCCCGGCCCGGGCACGGCTCCGGCGAGCCCTACTGCCGGTACCCGCTCAGGAACCGCCCGATCCGGCCGATCGCGGTCTCGAGGTCGTCCGCGTACGGGAGGGTGAGGATGCGGAAGTGGTCCGGGGTGGGCCAGTTGAAGCCGGTGCCCTGGACGACCTGGATCTTCTCCTGGAGGAGCAGGTCCAGGACGAACTTCTCGTCGTCGTGGATCGGGTGCACCTTGGGATCGATCCGCGGGAACGCGTAGAGCGCGCCCTTGGGCTTGACGCAGCTCACGCCGGGGATCTCGTTGAGCTTCTCCCAGGCCACCGTGCGCTGCTCGTGCAACCGGCCGCCGGGGGCGACGAGTTCGCGGATGGACTGGCGGCCGCCGAGCGCGGCCTGGATGGCGTACTGGGCGGGCGCGTTGGCGCACAGCCGCATGGAGGCCAGCATGGTGAGGCCCTCCAGGTAGTCCTTGGCGTGCTGCCTGGGACCGGTGACCACCAGCCAGCCGGAGCGGAAGCCGGCCACCCGGTAGGTCTTGGACAGGCCGCAGAAGGTGAGGACGACCAGGTCGGGGGCGAGAGCCGCGACCGAGTGGTGGACGGCGTCGTCGTACAGGATCTGGTCGTAGATCTCGTCCGCGAAGACCATCAGGCCGTGCCGGCGGGCCAGGTCGAGGATGCCCTCCAGGATCTCCTTGGGGTACACCGCGCCGGTCGGGTTGTTCGGGTTGATGATGACCACGGCCTTGGTGCGGTCCGTGATCTTCGACTCCATGTCGGCCAGGTCCGGGTACCACTCCGCCTGCTCGTCGCAGAGGTAGTGCACCGCCTTGCCGCCCGCGAGGGTGGTCACCGCCGTCCAGAGGGGGAAGTCCGGGGCGGGGATCAGGATCTCGTCGCCGTCCTCCACCAGCGCCTGTACGGCCATGGAGACCAGCTCCGAGACGCCGTTGCCGAGGAAGACGTCGTCGACGCCGACCTCTAGGCCGAGCGCCTGGTAGCGCTGGGCCACGGCCCGGCGGGCGGAGAGGATGCCGCGCGAGTCCGTGTAGCCGTGTGCCTGCGGGAGCATCCGGATCATGTCCTGGAGGATCTCCTCCGGCGCCTCGAAGCCGAACACCGCGGGGTTGCCGGTGTTCAGGCGCAGCACGCTGTGCCCCGCCTCCTCCAGCGCGTCGGCGTGCTCGATCACCGGCCCGCGGATCTCGTAACAGACCTCGCTGAGCTTGTTGGACTGCCGGAACTCCATGCGCCCCTCCGGAAACTCGTGTTGCTTGGTTTTACCAAGTAGCAGCTTGGAAAGTCCAACACCTTGTCTAGACTGCGTCGCATGTCACCTCGCCGAAGCTACGACCAGTACTGTTCCGCGGCCCGCGCCCTCGACGTGGTGGGCGACCGCTGGACCCTGCTGATCGTCCGGGAGCTGCTCGCCGGTCCCCGCCGCTACACCGACCTGCACGCGGACCTGCCGGGGGTCAGCACGGACGTCCTCGCCTCCCGGCTGAAGGACATGGAGCGGGACGGGGTCACGACCCGGCGGCGGCTGCCCCCGCCTGCTGCGGCGTACGTCTACGAACTCACCGCGCGCGGGCGGGAGTTGCTCCCGGTGCTCCAGGCGCTGGGAAGGTGGGGGGAGCCCGAGCTGGGCGAGCGCCGGCCCACCGACGCGGTCCGCGCCCACTGGTTCGCGCTGCCGCTGCTGCGGGCTCTGGACGGCGAGGGACTGGTCGAAGTCCGGCTGGGGGAGGGGGACTTCCATCTGTACGCCGGCGCGACGGACGGCCCGGTGTACGGCGACGGTCCAGCGCCGCGCGAACCCGACGCACGGCTCGTGCTCGACGTCGGGACCTGCACGGCCCTGGCCCGGGGGGAGTTGGGCCTGGCGGACGCGATCCGGGCCGGGCGGGTGACGGTGACCGGGGACGGCGCGCTGGCCAAGGGGCTGCGGGACGCCTGAAACGGCGACCGGGCCCGCCGCGAACGGGGGCCCGGTCACCGGTTACGTCAGGTCAGGCGCCCGGCGGCACCCGGTACGGCCGTCCCGGTCCTCGGGTCAACGCGTATCCGCCGATGCCGGCCAGCGCGGCCAGCACCCCGCCGATCCCGGTCCACACCCAGCGGTCGGTCCACCAGCCCGAGGACCAGCCGTCGTCCGAACCGAAGCTGGAGAGCACCGCCGCCTTGCTGTCGTCGTCGCTCTTCTCGGAGCTGACCGCGATGCCGGGGACCAGTGGCTTCGCCAGCGACCCGTCCACCGCCGCCGAACCGCCGATGTCCTTCGAGTCCACCTGGACCTCGGCGCTCACCGGCTGACCGAGGTCCGCGTTGCCGAGGTCCACCACCGTCAGCCGGACGTAGTACGTGCCGGGCAGCGGGTCGTTGGCCCACGGCTCCGACCAGGCCCGCACGGTGCGCGTCACGCAGGCCAGCTGTACCGACTCGGCGCCCTGTGCGGCCGTGCGGGTCGCCGCGCCGTACTGGCAGGCCTGGCGGCGCCGCAGCCCGTCGTACACGTCGATCTGCCAGGTCTGCGCCGCGTGCGAGTCGGGCAGCTTCACCGTCGCCTTGACGTCGGGGCGCTGGCCGGCGTCGGCGGGAAAGGACCAGTACAGGTAGTCGCCCGTCGATCCGGTGGCGGTGGCCTGCTGGCCCTGGTCGAGTTCGGTCGCCGTACGGAAGGAGGTGCCCGCCTGGGTGGGCGCGCCGCTGTCCGCCGAGGAACTGGGAGAAGGGGAGGCGTCGTCGGCAGACGCCGGGCCCGCGGCCAGGCCCACCGCCAGCAGGGCGGCGCTCAACACACGTGTGATCGACATCAGTTGGTCCTCCAGACCGCTACCCGCCAGCGCGACACCCAGCCCCACACCAGACCCGCGAGGAAGCCGGTCAGCACCAGCGCCCCGAGCAGCCACCAGCCGCGGCCGAGACCGAAGGAGGCGACGTCGGACGCCTTCGACGGCCCGTCCACCACATCCACCGTCAGTTCGACGGGCAGGCCCGGGCTGGTCTTCACGCCGGACGTCGCCGAGAAGGAGTTGGTCACCTGGAGACAGACGGTCTCCGCGGTGGTGTCCTCGTCGTCGTCGCTCTCGGCCTTCGGGTACCGCAGACCGGTCGAGATGACGTCGGTACGGCCGGTGCCCGACGCCTCGCCCCGCACGATCTCGCGTCCGTGCACGGTCACCGCGCGCAGCAGCACGCCGTAGTCCGGGTTGACGGCCCGGTCGGCCGCGACGCTGACCGAAGCCCGCAGCTCCTGGCCGGGGTTGACGTCGACCTTGTACCAGCGCTGCTGCCCGAACTCCTCGCGGTCGGTGTACAGCCCCGACTTCAGCGCGGGCGCCGAGGAGCACTGGCCGGTGCCGTCCGTGGCCACCGGTGTCACCACCGGATCGGCGGCCCGGTGAACCAACTGCCCTACCCGGTCGGTCAGTTCCTCCTTGTGCTGGACGGAGGTGTAGGTGCCGCCGGTCGCGTCCGCGATGCAGCTCAGCTGGTCCCGGGTCTTGGCGTCCGGCACCAGGCCGAGCGTGTCGATGGTCAGCCCGACGCCCTTGGCGGCGATCTCGCGGGCCACCTCGCAGGGGTCCAGCGGCTGGCAGGTGTCCTCGCCGTCGCTGATCAGGACGATACGGCGGGTCCCGGTACCGCCCTCGAGATCGTCGGCCGCCTTGAGGAGTGCGGGGCCGATCGGGGTCCACCCGGTCGGCGTGAGCGTGGCGACGGCGGTCTTCGCCTCGGTGCGGTCCAGGGTGCTGACCGGGTAGAGCTGCGCGGTGTCCTTGCAGCCGGTCTTCTTGTCGTTTCCGGCGTAGTTGGCGCCCAGCGTGCGGATGCCGAGCTGGACCCCTTCGGGTGTCGCGTCCAGCACCTCGTTGAACGCCTGCTTGGCCGCGGCCATCCGCGTCCCGCCGTCTATGTCCGCCGCCCGCATGGAACCGCTGACGTCCAGCACGAGCTCCACCTTGGGAGCAGCCTGGCCCGTCTCGTCCGTCTCGTCGGCGACCGCTCCGCCGGGGAACGCGATCCCGGCCGCAAGGGCGGCGAGCAGAGCGCAGACTCCTGCCGCCGTCCGTTGTGTTCTGATCATCGGCGGATCCTATTGATCAGAGGCGCCGGGCTCCAAAACGAGGTCCGGACGCCGAAACGCGAGCGGCTGGCAGGCCAACGGAGGGTGGCGGGCAGGCAGGTGAGCGCTCACCGTCCGTCGGCGAGCGGATTCGGCAGTGCCGCCCACTGGTCCCCGGGCACCTCGGGCGACAGCCGCATCAGCGTCAACGCCTTCGCCGGCAGCGGGCCTTCGAGGAGGGCTGTCAGGTCGGGGGTGGCGGGAAGGTCCCGTACGGCCGTCTCCAGAGCCGTCGCCAGGGCCGGTCCCGAACCCGCCGTGCCCGCCAGGGCGCCCGCGACCAGGGAGCCGAACAGCTTGCGGCGCAGAGTCGTTTCGTCGTCCGTGACCAGGCGTCCCGTCAGCTCGGGCGGGGCGATGCTGTGCCGGGCCAGACGAGCCGGGCTGAGGCGGATGTCGGCCAGGTCGCGGTAGACCAGCCGCAGCGGCGCACCGGTCCCGGACAGCACCACGAGGAGGTTCTGGCCGTGTGCCTCCAGGGCCACGCCCAGGTCCAGCAGCCGCAGCCCCACCGTCAGGGCGAGCCGGGCGAACCCGGCCAGCCAGGACGGCGATGCGGGCAGCCCGGTGCCGGCCAATGCGGCCACCGGCAGGACCCGCTCGCCCGGCGCCGCGTACACCTCGGGCGACTCACGCAACACGGCCGCCAGATCGGGGGAGCCGGCGGTCGCCGCGCCCAGGGTGCGGGTGATGTGCAGGAGCCCGTCCGTGCGGGACGCCAGATCCGTGGCGAAGGACGACAGGGTCGCGGCCGCGTCGATCGAGTACGTCGAGATGTCCCGGACGGACGAGGTCAGCCGGGCGCTGAGCGCGGTCTTCACATGCGGTCCGTCGGGCAGGGCGAGGGTGCGCAGGGACATCAGGGGGTGCGCGGTCCGCCAGGGCTCGCTGGGGCCGCCCTTGAGGACATGGGCGGTCTGCCACGGATGCACCGGGATCAACAGCCGGCCCGCATCGCGGAGTTCGCCCGGCCACTCGCCGGTCAGCAGACATTCCCCGGCCGCCACCGGGACCGTCTCCAGCCGCACCACCGGCCGGTGCTCCGGCCCGTACGCGAGCTGCTCCGCCGCCGAGAAACCGGGCCGGGAACGGCAGTTGGGGTGGAAGGGGTGCCCGTCGACCACCCGCTGCTCCCACTCCCAGTCCCTCCCCCAGCCTTCGGCCGGGGGGACCCCCACGGGCCACTCCTTCGGAGGGAACTCCCGGTTCGCCCGCGAGAGCGCCAACGACGCGGCACTGTGCCCCAGTTCGGCCGCGAACCCCGCCGAGTGCGGCCACCCCAGATCGGTCATCAACCGCGCCGGATCGTCGTACGACACCCCGTCCAGACGTACGGCGGTCACATACGCGTCGGTGGCGTACGGATCCGCGCGCGGGCCGTGCAGCGCGCGCCCGTCGGCCAGCCACAGGGCCAGGCTGTGCGCCCCGCGCACCCGGCGCGCCACCCACGGCAGCGGCTCGTGCGCCAGCGCCCGCCACAGCCGGGTCAGCACCGCCGCCCGCGCACCGGGCAGCTCGGCCGTGTACCCGGACACCAGGTCCGGCCGCGCCTCGGCCAGCTCCGTCGCGAGCTGTGTCTCGATGGGGGAGGGACGGTGCACGGGAGGGCTCCTCGGAGGACGGGTACGAGGGTCATGATGGCTGATTACGGCAGACATACTGATCGTGATCGGACTGTGGACGTAGCGAACGAATGGAACGCGTGGATCTCATGCCCCCCAGCGACGGTGTCGGCGAGCGCGCCGACGCGTACGCTGCCGCGCCCCTGCTCAACTGCCTGCTGCGGGAGGTGGCCGAGCCGCTCCCGGACACCGCGGCCGAGCCGCTCCCGGACACCGCGGACGGGCCGCTCCCGGACACCGCGGACGGGCCGCTCCCGGACACCGGGGACGGGCCGCTCCCGGGCGTCGGGCAAGGGAAGCCGCGGGTCTACCGGCTGCCCGGCGGCGGTCGGCTGCTGCGGGTGCGCGGCGCGCGCCGGCCCGCCGCGCCCGAGGTGTACGCGGCCGGCCGCTGGCACCGTATCGGCCACACCGAGCTGGTGAAACTCGTCGCCGAGGAGCTGCGCGCGCACACGGGGCTGTCCAACGGCGACCTGCCGGCCGAGATGATCGACAGCCGGGACGTGGTCGCCGCGCTGCTCACGGCACGCGCCCGGGCGACGGCGCCCGACGACCCGTATCTGCGCTCGGAGCAGTCCCTCATCACCGGCCATCCCTACCACCCCGCCCCGAAGGCCCGCGGCGGCGGCCCGGTCACCGCCTGGTTGCCGTACGCGCCCGAGGCGTACGCCCGGTTCCCGCTGGTGCTGCTCGGGGTGCGCGCGGACCAGGTGGCCGAGGAGGGCGACATGTCGGCGCTGGACGCGCTGGCCGCCGCACCGCCGGGCTACCGGCTGCTGCCGGCCCACCCGTGGCAGCTCGACCTGGCCGCCCGTGAGCTGGCCCCGGCCTTCGCCGACGGGCGGCTGGTGCGGCTGCGGGAGACGGACTTCGCGGTCTGGCCGACGGCCGCGATCCGCACGGTCTACGAGCCGGAGCGCGATCTCTTCCTGAAGTTCAGCCTGGACGTCCGGATCACCAACGACATCCGTCGGCTGTGGGCGCACGACCTGCGGAAACTACGCCGGACGGACACGGCCGTGACCGCCGCCTTCGCGGCGATGGGCGGGCCCGCGGCCTGGCTCGGCGACCGCGGCTACCGCACCGCCCGCTTCGCCTTCGAGGCACTCGCGGTCGTCGTCCGGGACGGGCTGCGCGGGTCGCTGCCGCCCGGGGTGACCCCGCTGCTCGCGGCCGGCCTGGTGGAGGGCTTCGAGGGCAGCCCCCTGGCCGCGACGGCGGATCCGGGGGCCTGGTGGCAGGCGTACCTGCGCGCGGTCGTACCCCCGGCGCTCACGGCCTTCGCCGACCACGGCGTCGTCCTCGAAGCGCATCTGCAGAACACCCTGGTCGCCGTCGACGCGGACGGTACGCCGGTGCAGGCGCTGTACCGGGACGCCGAGGGCGTCAAGCTGCTGGCCGACGTGGACCGGGCCGCCGGGTGGGAGCGGCTGGTGTACTGCCTGGTCGTCAACCATCTGATCGAGGTCGCCGCCGCGCTCGCCGAGCGCCACCCCGGGTTCGATCCATGGCCCGCGGCCCGCCGGGAGCTGGCCCGGCATCCGCTTCCGGAGGTGGCCGGGCTGCTGGCGTCGCCGACCCTGCCGGGCAAGACGAACCTGCTGCTGCGCTGGACCGGGGCGGACGGCGCCGACGCGCGCTATCTGCCGTTGCCGAACCCCTTGGCCTGAAGTCGTGGCGGTCGCCGGGCCGGCCCGGCGGATCCGCCTAGGATCATGGTGCCCGATCCCCGGCTGGTGAGGAGCCCCAACGGCCATGGCCGACGCGCATGTTGTCGTCATCACGGGTGGCGGAACCGGCATCGGTGCCGCCACCGCCCGGTTGCTGCGGGCCGCCGGGCACCAGGTCGTCATCGGCGGGCGGCGGCCCGAGCCGCTGCGGCGACTGGCCGACGAGACGGGCGCCCTGGCGCATCCCGGCGATCTCTCGGACCCGGCGGCGGTCCAGGACCTGATCGACACCGCGGTCGCCCGCCACGGCCGGATCGACGGACTGGTCCTCAACGCGGGCATCGGCCGCAGCGGCGCGGTCGGGGACCTCTCGGACGAGACCTGGGACGAGGTGCTGCGCACCAACCTGACCGGGCCCTTCCTGACCCTCCGCGCGGCCCTCCCGCACCTGCTCCGGGCCCGCGGCGCGGTGGTCGCGGTCGCCTCGGTCGCGGCGCTGCGCAACGGGTGGGGCAACGCCGCGTACGCCACCTCGAAGGCCGCGCTCCTCCAGCTGTGCCGCTCGGTGGCCGTCGACTACGGCGGCCAGGGGGTGCGGGCCAACACCGTGTGTCCCACCTGGGTGCGCACCGAGATGGCCGACGGGCGGATGGCCCGGTTCGCGGCGGAGGAGGGCATGGCCGGCGGGGTCGAGGAGGCGTACACGGAGGCCACGCGGCTGGTGCCCAGCGCCCGCCCCGGCGACCCGGCCGAGGTCGCCGAGGCGATCGGCTGGCTGCTGTCGCCCGCGGCCTCCTTCGTCAACGGCGCGACCCTCACGGTGGACGGCGGGATCACCGCCCTCGACCCGGGAACGGTGCCGTTCGGCTTCCGCGTCGAGAGCCGGGGCGGGGACGCCGGGCACTGAGCACCGGAGCGCGGAAGCCATCCGCACATCGATGTCGGCGACGTCAACTCTGGGGCGCTGGTGCGGCGCCCCCCAGCGCGGCCCGACGGCTCTGTCCCGGCGTTCGCCCGGGCCGAGCCGTCTTCCCGTGCCGTACTCACGGGGGTCTCTGCCGCTCAGGGCCGGTGCGCGGTCGAGCGGGGCGCGCCTTCGTCGTGGGGGACTTCGTCGCCCAGGAGGCCGAGGCCGAGGCCGCGCATGCGGGGCGCCTCACGACCTCCTCCACCGCGGCCCGAGGAACGGCGAGGCGTCGACTACGACGACGCCCTTCTTCGTCACCACGAACATCGTGTTGATCACCCCTGGGTCACGAAGTAGGCACCACCCCCCAGGTCCTGGACGACGAACCCGGACTCCGGGATGTCCGGACCCAGAGCGGTCGGGTACAGGCGCGAACTCGGTGATGGTGATCTCCTTTGTGCGGTCCATTCGGGGGAGTTGGAAAGGATTCCGCTGGGAAAGTCATTCCGGTCTTATCGCGGGAAGGGTGAATTCCCCGGCCGCCAGTATTGCGTTCCCTACGCACGCGTGGTCCTTTCCTGTACGCCTTCCTGAACCTAGGTCCGACTGGTCCACCTTCACCGCGCCCTCGCCGTACCGCGGGAGCCATACTGGCCATATGAAGCACAACGGCGAACTGGGTGACTTTCCGCGCTCGCGGCGTGCCCGTCTGCGGCCCGAGGCGCCGGGGTGGCCTTTACCGGCGGAGCACGCCGGGTACCGGGACTGCGCCGCGAGGGGATCGCACATCTGGCCGGAGTGAGCACGGACTACTACGCCCGCCTAGAACAGGGCCGGCATCGCGGAGGCCTGCCGCCGGGGCGAGGGCACGGGAATCGCATCGATCACGGGAGGCTCGCATGACAACACCCGCACAGAACAAAGAGCTGGCATTGAATGCCTTCGACACCCTGTTCGGAAAGCGCGATTACGCGGCAGCCGAAAAGTTTTGGTCCGATGAGTACATTCAGCACAGCGCGCATATTCCGCCGGGCCGCGAGGGTCTTTTCGGTCTCGTTCGGGCTCTCCCCGACACCCTCCGCTACGAGAACCAGTTCGTGATCGCCGAAGGCGACTACGTCATGCTGTACGGCCGTTATGCCGGCAGTGGCGCTCCCGCCGCCTCGGTGGTCGCCGACGTGGTCCGTATCGAGGACGGAAAGCTCGCCGAGCACTGGGATGTCTGGGAGGCCGAGGCGACCCGACCGGAATCCGCGGGCGGATGGCCGATGTTCGGCGACCGGTTTCCCGCCGAGTGAGCCCAGCGCCGGGAACGGCCCGGCCGGAGGCCGACGAACCCCCGCCGACCACGACGACGTGGAACGCGGCCGAACGATCACAGGAGACTGTGTCAGGGAATGGGGGACATGTCGTCATGTGTTGGTGCGGTAGGACGACGAGCACCGGAGCACGACGTGAGCGCTGCGATGATCACTGCATCTGTGGTCGAGACCCTGCGGGCATGGCGTCATTCGGCGCGGCCTCTGTGGCTGGTCGGCCCCCTCCTGCTGATCATCGCGATCCCGGTGGCCGACGGGTTTCTGCCGCCCGACATCCATCTCGCCCACCTCCTCGTCGTCGCCGTGGCGGTCACCGCGGTCGGCGCCGGGCCGCGCGCCACCGCGTTGATCGGGGCGCTGGCGGTCCTCGCACTGGTCTACGCCGGCGTGGAACGACGGACCCTGACCACCGAGAGTGTCCTCGTCGAGCTCTCCGCGCTGCTCGCCGTCTGCGCCTTCCTCGTCCTCTTCACCCGTGTACGGGACCGGCGCGAACGGGAGCTCGCCCGGGCGCGCTCGGTGTCCGACGCAGCACAGCGCGTCGTGCTGCGGCCGCTGCCGCAGCGGGCCGGACCTGTCACTCTCGCCTCCAAGTACCGCAGCGCCGAAGCGGACGCGACCATCGGCGGTGACCTGTACGCCGCCGCCCGGATCCCGGGCTCCACGCGGCTGCTCATCGGGGACGTCCGGGGCAAGGGACTCCCCTCCATCAGCGACACGGCGATCGTGCTGGGCGCCTTCCGGGCCGCCGCACACCGCCGGATCCCGCTGCCGGAGCTGGTCGCCTACATCGAGGACGCCGTCCGGTGGGGACTCGCGGAGTTCTCGGAGCCGAGGGAGGACGACGGCGAGCGCTTCGTGACCGCCGCCGTCATGGACATCCCGGACGACGAGCCCGTGGTGCATCTGATCAGCTGCGGGCACCCGCCACCTCTCCTGCTGCGCGGCCGCGCCAGGACGGCGCTGGCGCTGACGGTTCCCGACCCGTCGCCCCCGCTCGGCCTCGGCGTGTGGCCCGCCGACGCGGACTGCCCGGACAGCGCCGGCGCCTGCTATGTGCCGGCGACCTTCCGGTTCGCGCACGGCGACAGTCTGGTCCTGTACACCGACGGCGTCAGCGAGGCCCGGAACGCCGACGGTGACTTCTATCCGCTCGCCGAGCGCGCCACGGCCTGGGCGGACAAGGCGCCCGGTCCGCTCGTCGAGCAGCTCGCGGCAGACGTCCGGGCGTACACGGGCGGCGTGCTGAACGACGACATGGCGATGATCGTCGTCCAGCGCGATGCGTAGGATTCCGGTTCGGACAGCCGTCCGCCGACCCGAGGCCTGACGAGCCCCCGGTTCGGACAGCCGTCCGCCGACCCGAGGCCTGACGAACCCCCTACCGCGGTCAGGGAAAGCGCGACGGCGCTGACGTACGACGGAGACACCAACCTGACCAAGCACCCGCAGGCTAGGGCTTGAGGACGATCTTGCCGCGGGTGTGGCGGCGTTCGAGCTCCGTGTAGGCCTCTTGGACCTGCGCCAGCGGGTAGGCGTTCGCGATCGGTACCTCGAGATGTCCGTCGGCGATGAGGCCGGCCAGTTCGGCGAGCACCTTGGCGCCCGGGCCGGCCGCTGTCCCCCCGTCAGTTCTCACCCCGTACTTGGCGGCGGCCGCGAAATCGGCGATGGTGTCGATCCGCTCGGCCGCGACGCCGAGGGCGAGCGCCAACTCGACGTACCCCTGGCCGAAGGTGTCGATGAAGGCGTCGACGCCGCTGGGCGCGGCGGCCCTGATCCGGTCCTCGACTCCGTCACCGTACGCGACCGGGATCACGCCGTGGCTCTTCAGCCACTCGTGGTTGCTCTCACTCGCCAGGCCGATGACCGTGGCCCCGGTACGGCGCGCGATCTGGACGGCGAGCGAGCCGACACCCCCGGCGGCTCCCGAGATGACGACGGTCTCGCCTGCCCTGGGCTCGACGGCGTGTACCGCCCCCCACGCGGTCACGCCGACGACGTACAGGCTGCCGGCCACCTCCCATGAGACCTTCTCCGGCTTGCGCGTGAGGTCGCCGGCCTCGACCAGGACCAGCTCGGCCTGGGAGGCGCGCTTGTTACTGAACCCGATCACCTCGTTGCCGGGCGAGAATCCGTCGACCCCGGCGCCGACCTCCTCGATGACCCCGGAGAGGTCGCTGCCCTGCCCGGACGGGAACGTCGACGGGAACATCTTCGCCACCGCCCCCGTGCGGATGGCCGCCTCACTGGGGTTGATGCCGGCCGCCTTCACGCGCACGAGAACCTGCCCGTCCGCGGGCACCGGGCGTTCCACCTCGACGACCCGCAACACGTCGATCCCGCCGAACTCGTCGTACCTGACTGCTTTTGGCATGATTCCTACATCTCCATTCGTTTGGAATGCGCCTGGAAGTACCCGCAGGTTGGCTCGCCCTGTCGATCCGCTTCTGAAAATCTCCCGCCGGGAGGCAGGCCGCCGCCAGACCTGCCGTCAGGTGGGTAAGGAGGCGCTGCGCCGGTCACGGCAGGCCTTTGCCTGATTGTTCGAAGCTGGTCCGCTCGCTCTTGGGTATGCCGAGGGCCACCTTCGCGGATGAATCGGACGCAACCTCACCCAGATTTTGTTGCTATGTAAACAACTTCGTCCTCATGCTAGGCCGAAGAGGTTTACATGTCAACAAACGGAGTGGACTTCACGGATCGCGTTCCAGCGCGTGCGTGTCGAGGTCAACGAAGGGCTCGGCCGTCGGCCCGCGACTTCGGGCAGCGGACCGGAGTGCCGGTAGGTGCTGGGCCGCTTCCCGCCGTCCCTGTTCCGCCCTGGTCTCGGCATCGAGGGACTCGGATATCGATGGCCGCGCGCCCGCGCGCGTCAGGGGACGCGATCAAGAACCCCACTCCGCCGGCGGGGTGGTCCCGGCCCTTGTCGTCGTCACCGCCCATTCCGGCCTGGTCCGGTCTCAGGCCGGAGCACGCCCGACCGAGATGAAGGGCGTCGCGGCGGGCGTCGAGCAGGCCGGCGGATGCCCTGCGGCGCCCGGGGCGCAGGAGCTGCATCGCGCCCTCAGCAAGCTGATTCGAGCGAATCCCCTTCGGCGCAGGGCTCGGTGCCGGCCGCTGCCGTGCCGGGGCTGTCGGCCTGCGCCGGGTCGTTCGGTGCGCCGGGGCAGTGCTGCGCGCTGTAGTGGCTGTCGATCGCCTCGGCGATGTCGGTGAGGCTGTCGAGTTGTTCCGGGGAGAGCACGTCGGCGAAGCAGTGGCGGATTCCCGCCTTCCAGGCCGGCCAGGCGGCCTTGAACGCGGCCCGGCCCGCATCGGTGAGCACGACGTCGTAGCCGCGGGCGTCGCCCTCGCTCGGTGCGCGCATGACCGTGCCGCGAGTCTCCATCCGGGAGACCTGGCGCGAGAGGCGGCTTCGCTCCCAGTGCAGCGCGGCTGCCATGTCGCGGGCGCGCAGCCTGTGCTCCGGGCTGTTGGACAGCCTGAGAAGGACCACGAAGTCCGCCTCGGTCAGGCCGAAGTCGCGGGCCAGTCGGCGGGCGAGCACTTCGTTGACCTCGATGCGCATGCGCTGGTACGCGATCCAGGCCCGGGTCTCCCGCTCGTCCAGCCACTCCTGATCCATGCCGTCGAGCCTACCTGGGGGTGTTGACACGTACGGTCGGCCGGTTTCGTCCACGCCTGGAGCCTTCCGGGTTTGTTGACATGTAACTCTCCGGCGGCATAATCTGGAGTTGTTTACATGACAACAAATTCTGGACCAGTCGCGTCCGCGTTCCGTGGGAGGTCCGTGTCATGGCCAGAATCGGCATCATCCGAGGCAGCACCCGTCCGGACCGCGATGGCGAGCAGGTCGCCGAGGGGTCTGCGACGTCACCTCTCGGCACAATGACGCCGGGTACGAACCGATGGACCTGCCCGACTACCCGCTATCGCACCTGGACGAGGCCAAGTCGGCGGCCAGAGACAGGCGGTGTGGGCGCGCCCGCGCGGCCGGGCAGCCGCGGCTGATCGCCGCCGAACTGCGGATGGCCGATGTGCGCCGGCAAGTCACCGTCCTGCTTCGAACCGAGTTCGAGAACTTCAGCGCGTTCGGACCCAGAGAGAACACCGAGCACGACCTGACCGTCCTGCTCGAATAAGTCACTTTAAGGAATTCTCCATGACCACCTCCACCGCCATCGAAGTCGGCACCTACACGTTGGATGCCGCCCGGTCCACGATCGGGGTGAGCCACAAAGCCATGTGGGGCCTGGCCACCGTCAACGGCGCCTTCGTCCCGCAGTCCGGCAAGGCCGAGGTCCACGACCGCGGGTCGGCCAGCGGAACCATCACCATCGACGCGGCGTCCCTGGACACAGCCAACGCCAAACGGGACGAGCACCTGCGCTCCGACCGCTTCTTCGACACCGTGCACCACCCGACGATCTCTGTCTCGGTGCGCAGCGCAACGCTCGGCCCGGACGGCAAGACGGTCTCCGTCGACGCTCAGCTCACTGTTCGCGGCGTCACCCGCTCGCAGAACCTCACCGCGACGATCGCCGAGACGACGTCCGAGGCCATCATGCTGACCACGCGGTTCGAGGTCGACCGCACCCAGTACGGTCTCGCCTGGAACTGGGGTGGAATGCTGCGCGGTCCGGCCACGATGACGGCCACGCTGCACTTCACCCGGGCCTGACAGCGAGGGCCTCACGCCGCAACGCGACGCCACAGCGCTGGAGCGCGGGCTGTCGAGGCATCCGTTGCTGGGACGCACCGGACGGGTTCACATCCCGTCGCCGGCATGAAATATCAGGTCGAAGGCCTGATCGCCGGATCATCCGACACCTGGTCCCGGTGCACGCCCCGGGATCGTGAACAACAGGAGTTCGACATGAGCGAGGCGCTCGACTGGAACGCGAAGACCATCGCGGAGTTCCGAGCGAACGAGGGCAAGGTCGGCGGAGTCTTCGAGGGCGCTCCGATCGTCCTGTTGCATCACCACGGCCGCAAGAGCGGGCGAGAGTACGTCAGTCCGGTGATGTACCTTCCGCACGAGAGCGAGCCGGGCATCATCTACGTCTTCGCCCGGCCCGTCACGGGCAAGCGCCGCCGCGGCCGACCACCAGCAGGACACCAAGAACGGGCCGGAGGTACATTCGGGGCGTGAATAAACAGACCGCTTCCCCGCCGAGCTACCTGCGGGTTGCCGATGAGCTTCGCCGGAGAATCGTGCTCGGGGAGCTGATGCCGGGGCAGCAGCTCCCGACCGAGCCGGAGCTACCGGGCCAGGTCGGGGTGTCACGCAGTACCTGGCGTGAGGCGATCCGCAGGCTTGAGGCTGAAGGCTTGATCACGACCGTCCGGGGGGTTACCGGCGGCACGTTCGTCGCGGAACCATCGCCTGCCGATGTGGCGGCGTACATGCAGACGGCCCTGACGCTGCTCTCAAGGACTCAACTGACCACGGATCAGATGGCCGAAGCACGCCGACTACTCGAGATCCCGGCGGCGGGCTTTGCGGCCAGCAGGCGGGGTGACGCGGATCTGGCCAAGATGGCTGAATCGGTGGATCGTGCGCGAGACTTGCACGGCCCGGAGCAGTGGGCAGAGAACCACCGTTTCCACAACCTCTTGCTCGAGGCTGCAGGCAATCCTCTGGTCGCGGCGCTGAGCGCCCCGATTGAGTCGGTACTCCGTTCCAGAATCGACCGGGAGTCGCCGAGTGAGGAATTCTGGGCGCAAGTATGTGACGACCACCAAGATGTCTTCCGCGCTGTCCGGGACGGGGACTCTGAGGCTGCCCGTGACGCGATGGAGCGCCACCTGGACAACCTCGCGAAGGCCTACCTGACGGTACGGCCTGACTGCTACTGAGGTTGAACTCGTGGTGTCGCTTGCTCAGGCGGGTCTGATGGTCAAGCCGGTCTCGGCGAGGCAGCCGTCTATGAGGTCGTTGCGGTACTGGATGTGCCGTAGGCCGCGTCGGATGCGCTGGACGAGGTGTTCGGGGGTGCTGAAGGCGACGTTGGAGAGCCAGGCGCGTCGCAGCAGTGACCAGATCCCTTCGACGGGGTTGAGGTCGGCTGCGTAGGGCGGCAGGTAGTAGATGGTGAGCCAGTCCCGGGAGGCGGCGAACTCGCGCAGGCCGGCGGCCTTGTGGACGTTGAGGTTGTCCCAGATGAGCACGATCGGGCCGCCGAGCTGCTGGTGTGCGGCGATCAGCAGGTCCCGGTAGTCGCGCCAGGAGAAGCTCTTGCGGCCGTCGCGTGGGCCGTCGTCCCTGCGAGGCCGGTAGATCAGCCGGGACCGGTGGCCGGGTTTGTAGCAGGTCAGAGCAGCGATGGAGATCCATCTGCGGGAGTGGCCGCGGACCCGCACGACCGGGGTCCGGCCTCACTGCGACCAGGTCTTCGCGTGCGGCGGCGTCATGGAGAAGCCGGCTTCGTCCTCGGAGACGAGCCAGGCTCCACGTGCTGCCGCGAGTCTTCCGCGCAGGGCCACACCTCCTTGACCCACCCGGCCACCGTCTCGTCCTCCCACTCCATCGCACGTCGGGCAGGGACCTGACAGGACCACCCATTGCGCACCAGGAGCTTGCGCACACCCTGGATCGTGTAGGGCAGGTGGAAGCGCCGACCGATCACCCTCTTCACACGGCTCAGGGTCCAGCGCTGGTCTTCCCAGCCGTGCGCGGCCGGCCCCTTTGCCAGCTCCGCCTCCAGCTGGGCGAACTGCTTCTCGCTCAGCCTCGGCAGTGACGCCGGCCCCTGCGACCGCAGCGCCCGCGGACCGCCCGCGTCCCACATCTGCCGCCACCGCTGCACCGAGCGGACACTGACCCGCAGGTCCTTGGCAATCACCGAGCTCGCCTCGCCCCGGGCGAACCGCTCGGCAGCCTGGAGCCGTAACTCCTCGCGGAACTACTGCCGTTCGGCAGTCAGCCCGCCCCCTTGTGGATACCGCATGCATCGGTGATATCGCACGGGCGACGAACCGTCAGCCCCTACGACACCACGAGTTCAACCTCAGTAACTGGTTGCCGATGCGCTGCGGCTGACCGGTGCGGATCGCCTCGGGCAGCGGATCCGGATCGTCGAGGGACAGGCCGTGCAGGCAGTCGGCCTCCCCGGGGGAGATCGCGGCATCGGTGCTGGGGTGACGAGGGCAGCACGATCGGAGCCAGGCAGATCGAGCCATGACAGGATGACCCCGGATCCGTGTGGCCATCGCCGGGTGGCGAATTGGGAGCCGTCTGCTGCTATGCAGCACACTCATGGGGCGGATCGTTCGGCTTGTTCGGCGATGCGCTGTGCGCTCCGCAGGGTGGCGGCGTCGATGAGCTTGCCGTCGTGGGCGGCGGCTCCTGCCCCGGAACGCGCGGCTTCCTCGTGCGCCGCGATCATGTTCCTGGCCTCGGCCACCTGGTTCGGGTCCGGCGCATATTCCTCATTGGCGATGTCGGCCTGCGAGGGATGTACGGCCACTTTCCCGTCGAAGCCGAGGGTCCGCGACATGATGCACTCACGCCGGTAGCCGTCTGGGTCGGCCAGGCCGGCGTAGGCGCCATCGACTGCCGCGATGCCCGCCGAGCGCGCGGCGATCACCATCGCGCTGCGCACGTAATGCCAGACATCTCCCGGATAAAGGTCACGGCGCTCGTTTCCCGCCGCGCGCAAGTCCACGCCTTGGGAGGCGGAGAAATCGCCGGGCCCGAAGGACAGGGCCTCGATCCGCCGGCTGCACCGAGCGATCGCGGGCAGCTCCGCCATCGAGGCGACGTCCTCGATCACCACCTCGATGCCGATCGGGCGGCTCAGGCCGGCCTGGTGTTCCAGCTCCGCCAGCGTAGTGGCGACCCACCAGACCTGGCGCGGGCTTGTCACCTTGGGAATCACCACCAGGTCGAGGTGGCTCCCGGCGGCCTGGACGAGGGCCGCGAGATCGGCCAGAGACTGCCCTTGACCCGGGGCATTGATCCGCACCGCGCGCGCCGGTCCTGCCCACTCGAGCCCGGTGAGTGCCGCGATCGCACCCTGGCGGGCCTCGGCCTTGCGGTCGGGGGTGACGGCGTCCTCCAGGTCGATGATGACAATGTCGGCCGGACTCTGCGCCGCCTTCTTGAGCATCTTCTCGCTGGTGGCCGGGGTGACCAGTTCGCTGCGCCGCAGTCTGGGCATCACGACTCCCCCCGCATCTGCGACAGATTCGAGCGCCGGTAGCTCAGGATCACCTCGCCGGAGGTGTCGCGGCCCGTGGTGAGCCACTCGACCACTCCCCAGCCGGGACGCGACTGCGAGGCCCTGGAGCCGAGGACCACGGAGGAGGCACGGACCGTGTCGCCGTCGTACATGTTCCGGTGGAAGGTCAGGTCCTCCACGGCGAGGAAGGGGCCTCCGGCTTCGGAAAGATCTTCGACGGAAAGGCCGCCGACGGTCGTGTAGACAAGCATCGGGTTGATCGGAATCGCCGGGTGCCCGAGGCGGCGCGCATAGGTGACGTCGAAGTAGAGGGGGTTGAAGTGCATCATGCGGGTGCTGTAGGCGATGCTCTCCGCCAGCAGCAGGGTTCGGCCCCAGTGATGCTCGAACTCCCGTCCCGTCGTGAAGTCCTCGAAATGCAAACCACGCTGGCGTACGACTTTTTGCATCGTGTTCCACCCTCCCGGCGATTGACAACGTCCGGCCGGCTGCCAGTGGCCGCCGCCCGGTGACTGCCCGGCTCCGCCCCTCAGTGGGGCTTCGTGACCGGCACGCTAAACCTCTGAGGTTTCGGGGTCAAGCCCTTGCCTTCCGCATCGGCGGACCCTACGGTGCAAACCTCAGAGGTTTTGGGTCGGCATCGCCCTGATGCCAGGAAGGGGTCTTCATGAGCACAGTCCTAAGCCCGGAACATCGTGAGCTGCAGGAGGCGGCGAGAGAGTTCGCCACCAAGGAGGTGGAGCCGATCGCGGGCCGCCTTGACCTGGAGGACTCGCGGATTCCTGACGAGCTCTACGAGAAGATGGCCAGGATCGGCTACTTCGGGATCTGTGCGCCGGCCGAGTACGGCGGCCTGGGCATGGATGCCACGGCATTGTGCGTGGTGACCGAGGAACTGTGTCGGGCAAGCATGTCGGTCGGAAGCCTGATCCAGCGCAATGTCGTGTGCGCCGATCTGCTCGTCCGGCACGGGACGGACGAGCAGATACAGCGGTACGTGGAGCGGCTGGTCACCGGTCAGATCCAGGCAGCCTCCGCGGGCACCGAGCCGGACGCCGGGTCCGACGCGGCCAACATCTCCACCAGGGCCGAGCGCCGCGGTGAGTCCTACCTGCTGACCGGCACGAAACAATGGTGCACCAATGCCGACGTGGCCGAGGTCCTGTTCACCTATGTGCGGACCAGTAACGAGTCAAAGCACGGTGGCGTCAGTCTGCTCACCGTGGACAAGCCGAAGGGCGAGTTCCTGCCGCCGAAACTGACCGGCACGCATCTGGCCACGTGCGGGTACCGCGGAATGTGGTCCTACCAGCTGTACTTCGACGAACTTGAGGTCCCGGCCGCGAACCTGGTCGGCGGCGTGGAAGGCAAGGCCTTCCAGCAGTTGATGGGCGGCTACGAAATCGCGAGGACCGGCTTCGCGTTCCGCTGCATCGGGCTGGCCCGCGCCGCCTACGAGGCGGCGCTCGCCTACAGCCGTGATCGCGTTCAGTTCGGCCGGCCGATCCAGGAATTCCAGGCCGTGCGGTTCAAGCTCGCCGACATGCGCACTCAGATCGAAGCAGCCCGCGCACTGGGATACCTGGCGGCGGCCAAGCTGGACGCCGGTGGGCGTGCCGATCTGGAGGCCGGCATGGCCAAACTGTTCGCCGCCGAGATGGCCCGGAAGGTCTGCTGGGACGCCCTCTACATTCATGGCGGCAACGGCTACGCCATCGACTCCCCGGTCAACAGGTATTGGCGGGACTCGGGCGGACTGCCCATCGGTGAGGGGACCAGCGACATTCAGCGGGAGATCATCGCCCGCCGTATCACTGAGAGGAACTGACGGAACAATGTCCTACACCAGCCCGGACAGCTACTGGGAAGATTTCACCGTCGGGACGCACTACGAGCACGTGCGCGGACGGACGGTCTCCAACGAGGACAACCTCGCCATCACCCACCTCACCCTGAACACCGCCCAGGGCCACTTCAACCTCGACTACATGCGCAGTGTGCTTGACGGCATGTTCCACGAGCGGCTCGTCATGGGCGGGGTCACCCTTTCGCTGGTCATCGGCCTGACATCTGAGGACATGAGCGAGAACGCCATCGCCGACGTCGGATTGACCAGCATCCGCATGCCGAACCCGGTCTACCGAGAAGAAACGCTGTACGCCACGAGCGAGGTCGTCGAGCTCCGCGAATCGGGGTCGCAGGACAGCGGCCTGATGACCTACCGATTCACCGGCCGGAAAGCAGACGGAACCGAGGTGTGCACCGGCCTGCGTACGGTCCTGCTCAAACGCCGGGCCTTCTGGGCCAAGGCCGACGGCAACCTCGAAGGGGGATCCGATGCCAGCAGCTCTTGAGGGTATTCGCGTGGTCGACGTGACCCAAGGGGTCGCGGGACCGCTCTGCACCAGACTGCTCGCCCAGATGGGCGCGGATGTGATCAAGGTCGAGCGGCCGGGCTCCGGTGACCCCGTCCGGCAGTGGGACGACATCGTCAACGGCATGTGTTCCGGGCACGCCTGGGTCAACCCCGGCAAGCGGAGCATGACGCTCGACCTCAAAAAGCCGGAGGGCATGGAAGTCCTGGGAAGGCTGCTGGAGGGGGCGGATGTATTCATCGAGAACTTCGTCCCGGGGACCATGGAAAGCTTCGGGCTCGACTTCGATGCCCTGCGGGAGGCGAACCCGAAGCTGGTCATCTGCAGAATCTCCGGATTCGGACAGGACGGGCCGTATCGTGACAGGCCGGCCCTCGACCTGATCATTCAGGGCGAGACGGGGCTGATCAGCACCAACGGGACACCGGAAGAACCGGCAAAGATTTCCGTCTCGCTCGGCGACATCTCCGGCGCCATGTATGCGCTGGTTGCCATTTTGGAGTCTCTCTACCACCGCGAGCGCACAGGCGACGGGCAACTCATCGATCTGGCGCTGTTCGACGCCGTGATGTCCTGGACGGGCTACTTCCCGTTCGTGTGGTGGTACCGCCACGAGAACCCCGAGCGGGTCGGACTCAACCATCACACGATGTTCCCTTACGGCGCCTACGAATGCGCCGACGGGCGGAGTGTCATAGTGGCGGCAGGAGCCGGCAACCGGGAGCAGTGGCTGAAGTTCTGTACCGCCCTGCAGCACGTCGAACTGGTGGACGACCCGGCCTACGCCACCAACGGGTTGCGCATGCAGAACCGCGAGCAGCTCGACCCGATCGTCCGCAAGGCGATCAAGGCCATGCCCCTGGAATTCTGGCTGGAACGCTTCCTCGAAGCAGGGATCCCCTCGGGGGCGATGAACGACTTCGCCACGGCGATGGAGCACCCGCGCATGATCCATCGAGAGCTGGTACGTGAAGTCGACAGCGCGGTGGGCCCGGTCAAGGTCTTCGACTTCGCCCCTCAGATATCGGGGCTGGATTCCGTGAACAAGCTGGGGCCGCCGCTCCTCGGCGAACACACCGACCAGATCCTCACCGAACTGGGATACGACCATGGCGGGCAGCAGGCGCTGCGGACTTCTCGCGCCATCGGATAGCCTCCAGGGTGAGACGGCAACGCCGAACTCGTGTTGTTCGGCGAATTGATGGCTGGCACTGGTTGTGCCCCTCGTGTTACCGGCCCGCCGCCGGGGCGACTGTGCGGTCTTCCGCGGCGGGCCAGCAACGCGCACCGGTATCGGTGAAGACCCACCCGCTACGGTCGGCATTGTGGTGTACGGGACGGAGTTCGGCTCCTGCTGAAGCCGTACGAGCAATTCGCAGCGATAGCTGTGGCATAGGCCTTCCAGCCTCCCGGTGCTGGGTGCGCACAGCCGTAGCGCCCGAATTGCTGGAGAAGTGCTTGCGCCAGTCAGCCAAAGCGGATCACGCCAGTGCAGTGACAAGCACGACAACCACGCTTCCGGAAGGACAGTCCGTGCCCGAACACTCCCACCGAGGCCCCCTCGATGACCGCTACCTCGCCGAGTCCGGACAGTTCCCGCTGACCGGGATCCAGGCGCTGGCGCGCCTGCCGCTCGACGTACGGCGGACCGACCGGCGTGCAGGTCTGAACACCGCCGCGTTCATTGCCGGATACGAGGGTTCCCCGCTCGCCGGCTACGACATGGAACTCGCCCGGAACCTCGCCTTGCTCGATGAGCACGACATCGTGTTCCGGCCTGCCGTGAACGAGGAGTTGGCCGCCACCGCTGTCCAAGGCACCCAACTGGCAACGGCGGCGAACGATGCGCGCTTCGCCGGGGTAACGGGGTACTGGTACGGCAAGTCGCCCGGACTGGACCGCGCCGCCGACGCGATCCGCCACGGGAATCTGATGGGCACCCACCCACTCGGTGGTGCGGTAGCGCTGGTCGGCGACGACCCGGCGGCGAAATCGTCAACGGTGCCAGGTTCCTCCGAGGGCCTGCTGGCCGACCTCGGCTTGCCCACGCTGTATCCGGCCGACTCCCAGGACGTCCTCGACCTCGGCATCCATGCGGTCGCTATGTCCCGGGCCTGCGGACTTTGGTCGGCACTCAAGATCGGCACGAACATCGCTGACGGGTCCGGCACTGTGGAGGTACACCCCGAGCGCGTCATACCCATCGTGCCGCGGCTGGAGATGGCAGGGAAACCATACCGGCACGAGGTGACGGCGAAGGTGC
The DNA here is from genome assembly GCF_040651615.1 of Streptomyces sp. NPDC048417. Lineage (NCBI taxonomy): Bacteria > Bacillati > Actinomycetota > Actinomycetes > Kitasatosporales > Streptomycetaceae > Streptomyces > Streptomyces sp. NPDC048417. The sequence continues at coordinate 69,482 of NZ_JBEZKI010000018.1, forward strand.
TCCAACCAATCCTGGGCGAACTAGAGCGAAGCCGGGAAGGAATTCGGCTCGACATCGCTCTCGCCTACGCCCGCTCGAACGAGCTGAACAAGATCGTCCGGATGGGAGCCGGCGACCGGATCGGGATCATCGCGGCCGGCAAGACCTTCCTCGACGTGCGGCAGGCGTTGCGCATCGTGGGACTCGACGACGACGAACTCGCGCGGCGGGGCGTGCGCCTGCTGCGGCTGGGCGTGATCCATCCCCTGGAACCGGAGATCGTGTGGAAGTTCGCGGCCGGGCTCGACGAGATCATCGTCGTCGAGGACAAGCGCCCGTTCCTGGAGACCGCGGTCAAGGCGTGCCTCTACGGCCGGCCGAGCGCGCCAGTCATCAGCGGAAAGCACACGCTGGATGGCACCGCGCTCCTGCCCTCCGAGGGAGAACTTGACCCCAGCCTCATCGCCACAGCCCTCGCCACCCGGTTCTCTCAGGCCGGGCACTTCCCCACGGTCGAGACGTGGCGCCAGGAACGGCAGCCACGCCGGATCGAATTGCCAGTGGTGACGCGCACGCCGTACTTCTGTTCCGGGTGCCCGCACAACAGCTCCACGAAGGTGCCCGAAGGCTCCCTGGTCGGCGGCGGCATCGGCTGCCACGGCATGGTGCTGACGATGGCCCCGCGGCAGGTCGGCGAAGTCGCCGGGCTGACCCAGATGGGCGGCGAAGGCGCCCAGTGGATCGGCATGGCCCCGTTCCTCGGCCGCAACCATCTGCTGCAGAACCTCGGTGACGGGACCTATCACCATTCCGGAAGCCTCGCCATCCGCGGCGCCGTTGCGGCAGGCGTGAACATCACATACAAGCTCCTGTACAACTCAGCCGTCGCGATGACCGGCGGACAGCAACCTGCGGGCGCGTTGAGCGTGCCTCAGATAGTCACGGCGCTGTCCGCCGAAGGTGTAAAGCGCATCATCATCACCACCGAGAACCCTCGCGCCTACCGCAAGGTGAAGCTGCCCCGCACCGTCGAGGTATGGCCGCGCCACCGCGTACTCGAAGCGCAGGAAACGCTTGCGAAGGTCGACGGGGTCACAGTCCTGCTCCACGACCAGGAGTGCGCCGCCGAACTCCGCCGCAAACGTAAGCGGGGCCTTGCCCCCGACCCCGTCAAGCGGGTCGTCATCAACGAGCGGCTGTGCGAGGGTTGCGGCGACTGCGGTCGAAAATCGAACTGCCTGTCGGTGCACCCGACAACAACCGAGTTCGGACGCAAGACCCGCATTGATCAGTCTTCGTGCAACAAGGACTACTCCTGCCTGCAGGGCGACTGTCCGGCGTTCCTGACCGTGGTTCCCGGGGATGCGAAGGCACGGCGTCCCCACATCCCATCGCTCGAGAACGACGCGCTCCCCAAACCCCAGATCCTCGATGTGGCCCAGCACACGACGCGCATCGCCGGTGTCGGCGGCACCGGGGTGGTCACCCTGGCACAGGTGCTCAGCACCGCTGCCTCGCTGGCCGGTCGGCACGTGCGGACACTCGACCAGACCGGTCTGGCGCAGAAAGGAGGCTCGGTGGTCTCCGACATCAAGGTCACGGCCGGGCCGATCGAGCAGGCTGGCAAGGCGGCCGAGAGCGAGGCGGATCTCTACCTCGGCTGCGACCTGCTCGTCGCGGCCGACCCGCGCTACCTCGTGACCGCCGACCCGCGCCGCACCGTCGCGGTCGTGTCCACCAGTGAAGTCCCCACCGGAGCCATGGTCACCGACCCGCGAGTGCCCTTCCCGGACAGTACAGATCTGGTAGGCCGGATCAACGAGACCACCGCCGCTACCGACAACGTGTTCCTCGATGCGCGCAGGCTCGCCGTCGACCTCTTCGGCGACGACCAGGTCACGAACATTCTCCTCGCCGGGGCGGCCTATCAGGCTGGGAAACTGCCCATTCCAGCCGAGTTCATCGAGGATGCCATCCGGCTGAACAGCGCGCGGGTAGAGGCGAACCTCCAGGCATTCCGCCGTGGGCGGCAGGCGGTCGCCGACCCGGCGGGCCTCGCCAAGGCGATCCAGGGGCTGCCCGACGGAAAGGCGGCAGAACGCCCAAAGCCAACTGGAACGGACGAATTGACCGCTATCGTGCGGGCCCCGCAAGGCTCTGAGCTGGCCCGGTTGATCGAGATCCGCGTCCCCGACCTGATCTCATATCAAAATAAGGCATATGCCCGTGCCTACGCCCAGGTGGTCGAGCGGGTGCGCGACGTCGAGGACGACCGCGTACCCGGGTCCACCCAGCTCGCCGAAGCCGTGGCCCGGTACCTGTACAAGCTGATGGCCTACAAGGACGAGTACGAGGTGGCTCGCCTCGCGCTGGAGCCCTCGCTGCGCGCCGACATCCGCACCGAATTCGGTGAGCATGCACGGGTTTCGTACCAGCTACACCCACCGATATTGCGCGCACTCGGCATGCACTCGAAGGTTTCCCTCGGCTGCTGGTTTGTCCCCGCCTTCGCGGTCCTCGCCCGGATGCGCCACCTTCGCGGCACCCGGCTCGACCCATTTGGCTACGCCAAGGTACGGCGGCTAGAGCGTGAACTCATCTCCGAATACCGCGAGGTCGTCGCCAGCCTACTCGACACCCTCAACCCCGGAAATCATGCGCTTGCAGTAGACATTGCGTCCTTGCCCGATGAGATCCGCGGCTATGAGCAAATCAAAATGGACAATGTCTCCCGGTACCGCCGCCGTCTCACCGAACTTCGCCGGTAACTCACTGAGTCGAACAGGTCATCGAACCTGCGATGAGGATCATCACGGGCCCAACGGTGCAGCTTGGCCTGGATCTCCAGTACCCGTCGCTCCGCCACATAGGTGACAGCCTCAAGTTCGTCGGTATTCACTGGCGAGAACCTCCTGGTATTCCAGTACTTCGGCCACTGACTTACTGGCCCCCTTCGCCATGTACGCACCTCTCGTACGCTCGGACTACTACGGGGCCTCCGCCACGTACTGGAGCCGTCAGCCGACGACGGGCCTGCCCACCGGCTGACTGGATGCCAGCCGGGAAGGGCGGCACCAGCACGCTTCCCACGTTCACCGCTTTCCGGTCGACGAGCGAGCCGCCCAGCTCTACCCCGACAGCATCGCCACACCTACGCCGCAGGCATTCACCGTGGCCTCCTCACCAGCATCGAAAGACAAACTTCGAAGTCGCCGCCCGACAGGCGGCGTGCGCTGCACCCGGCCCAGATCCTCCAGATTGGAGCCGGTGGAACACTTTGGGGACGTCAGGCACTGGTTCCTCTCGTACGGCGTCTCGTCTTGCTTGCCGGACCCTCGCCGTCTGGAAGTACCGACGCGTCCCGTCGTTGTCAGGGCTGCTCCTACCGCCCCGTGCGTCTCCACGGATCGGCTGCCCTCAGCTTCACCGGACTGCTGCGACAATCCGGCGGCAGGGGTCTTTCACCCCTGCCCGGTAACAGGAGCGCCTCGTGGCGCACCTCGATCTTGTTCCATTTCGAAGTGCCCGGCCAATGCCGTTGTTTGAGCTAAGGACTCGCAGATCATTAACACGTCGTCTTGATCTTGCTGTGGGGCTCGCCGGTTTGGGCGAGGACTCGAGCCTGGAGGGCCAAGAGGGCGACGGGTGGCGTCGTCGCGGGCTGGATGACAATGCCGTGTGCCTCGAGCAGTTTCCTGTTCTTCAGAAGGGTGCGGTGCATCGCGGTCCGGCTGCTGCCGAACAGCACGGCGAGAGGTTCCGCGGCCAGGGCGACCCGCAGGTGGAGCACGGTGGCCAAGACTTGTTCGGGGAAGGCCAGGCGGGGTGGGCGGCCGCGTTGAGTGTCACCATCGGGGGCCAGAATCCCGGTGAGGTCGTTGAGTTGCTGGTGGGACATCCCGGTCAGTGCGGGGTCGGAAAGCAGGGCCTGGGACCAATCCGGTTCCGCTGTCTGGGGGGTCCGAGCGGCTGGGATCGTGGGGCATCGCTGGGGGTGCAGGGCATAGTTCCAGTCGCCGTGAAAGGTGTGCCGGGTCAGCGGCAGTGCGGCCATCTCCGCGTCGCCGATTTGGACTCCGGTCGGGTAGGTATTGGTGTCCAGTTCGGCATGGACGCTCAGTCCGGTGTGGGTGGTGGTCGCGGCGATGGACTGCACGATGACCTCGTGGCTGGTCAGCGGACGGCCGCGCCAGTTCATGGTGATGTGGGAGAAGAGCCGATGCTCGATCTTGTTCCACTTCGATGTGCCCGGCGGCAGGTGACAGACGGTGATCAGCAGTCCCGTCTCAGCGGCAAGTTGAGCGAGTTGGAGTTTCCAGGCCCGGGTGCGGTAGCCGTTGGAGCCGCCCGCGTCGGCGGTGATGAGCAGTCGTGTCGCCTGGGGATATGCGTCCTGGCCCTGGCCGTGCCACCATCGGCGGATCGATTGCACGGCGAACGCGGCGGTGTCGTGGTCGGTCCCGACGTTGACCCAGCCGGTGTTCGCCCGGAGGTCGTAGATCCCGTACGGGATGGCCTTGCCCAGCTGCGGATCGGCGAAGTCGTGGACGCGCACCGGCACCGGGTCGCCTGCCGGCCGCCACTGACGGCCATGGTTCTTGAAGTCGCCGACAAGTTCCTTCTTCTTGGTGTCCACACTGATCACCGGCTGGCCGGCGTCCCGGTGCTCTCGGGCCTGCTCGTTGAGATACCGGAACTGGGCATCGCGGTCCACGTGCTGGCTGCCCTCGATCGTCTTGGCATTGGCCTGCAGGCTGAAGCCTTCCTCCCGCAGCAGGACGGCGACGGTGTCGACGCCGACTTTGTGCCCGGCCCGGGTCAGCTCTTGAGCGAGGGCACGGGTGGACTTCACCGTCCACCGCAGCGGCGACATCGGATCACCTCGCACATCCGGTTCGACCAGTGCCAACAGCGCAGGCCGCAGCCCGGGGTCGAGATCTGCGATCCGTTTGCGGCCTCCGCCCGGACGCCGCACCCGACCCAACGGGTCCTCGCCCGCCTCCAGTTCGAACACGCCCTTGCGGACCGTCGTCTCACTCACCGCGGCCGCCCGCGCGACGGCCCGGACCCCTCCATGCCCCAGCAGCCGGGCCTCTGCGGCCATCAACAACCGCCGCTGCCGCTCGTCCAGGTGCGGGAACAACACCGTGAACCTCACGGCGAGTTGGGAACGAATCTCGTCGGGGATGCGCATACCACAGCAACGAGACGCAGAACGGGAAGCAACACGTTGAATCCCGGCAAGCCCTAAGGCTCGTCCCGTAACCCATGAGGCGGGGTGAAACGGTCCTGGTTTGTGGGTCAGTCGGGGGGGTTGGCCAGGCCCAGGAGCTGCTGGTGGAGGCCGGGTCGGGCGAACAGAGCTGCGCCTGTGTCGGTTCGTCGCTGGCCGGAGAGGTCGCTGAAGGTGCCGCCGGCCTCCTCGACGATGGGGATCACTGCGGCAATGTCCCAGGGGCCGACGCCCAGCAGCAGGAAGGCGTCGAGTTTTCCTGTCGCGACCAGGAGGGCTCCATGGCAGGTGCCGGACCCGGTGGATGGCTTGCTGGGTGGCGGCGTGGTGGGGTCCGCAGATGCCCAGTTGAGTGCGGGGAGCACGGTTGCGGTTCCTGCTGCCAGCCGGGCCGCGGCGGCGCGTTCGGCTTTGCTTAGCCGCGGTGGTGGAGGCCAGATTCCGATGGCGGCATCCTTGGCGTTTCCTCCTGTCGTGAGCGTCAGCCGATGCGGCGGTGCTGACGGATCGGAGGGGCAGGGGCCCACCCAGGCGCCGGTGCCTGGCGTTGCCCACCAGCGGCGCCCGAGCGCGGGCGCGGAGACCATGCCCATGGTCACGGTGCCGTGTTCTTCCCGGGCGATGAGAGTGCTCCATTCCGGATCGCCCGCAATGAAGCTCGCCGTGCCGTCAATGGCGTCGATGATCCATCGGCGGCTGCTGCGCCCATGGGCGCCGAACTCTTCGCCCACGAACGCGTCGCCGGGATGTTCCGTACGGATCGACGCGCGCAGGACGCATTCGATCTCGCGGTCCGCGTTGGTGACCGGACTTCCGTCGCCCTTGTCCTCGGCACCCAGGTCGGGTGCGCGGAAGTAGCGCCGGGCGATCTCGTCCGCCTGATCAGCCAGTTGGTACGCCAGCGTCAGGTCTGCTGAGTCCGTCATACCGCCCACTCTTCTCGCCGATACCCCCGTGATCAAGTCCCGGTCCAGGCGCACGGGCTCGGTGAGACGATCAGCGCATGGCTGGTGTGATCACGGCGTCCGAGCCGTCCTGGATAACCCCGTTCACCGGCGTGAATCCGCGCCAGTTCCACAAGACAGTGACCGCGCTCCGGCGCGAGGGGGCCGAACTTGTCCGGCGCGGCCGGCCCTGGGGCCTTTCGCTGGAGGACCGGGTGCTGATCGTCGCGGCCTACTGGCGCACGAACTTGACGATGCGCCAGCTCGCCCTGCTGTTTGGCATCTCCAAGTCCGCAACCGACCGGATCATCAACCAGATCGGCCCACTCCTCGCGTTGAAGCCCCGGCAACGCTTCACGAAGGGCACGGTGCTCATCGTGGACGGCACCCTGGTGCCCACCCGTGACCACACGATCGCCGAGCAGTCCAAGAACTATCGCTATTCCACCAACCACCAGGTTGTCATCGACGCCGACACCCGCCGGGTCGTCGTGGTCGGCCAGCCACTTCCGGGCAACCGGAACGACTGCAGGGCATGGGCGGAATCCGGGGCCAAAGCCGCCGTCGGCAAGGCGATGACGATCGCCGACGGCGGCTACCCCGGCACCGGACTGGTGATGCCGCACCGCCGCCGGGCCGGCGAAGAACTCCCCGACTGGAAACAGGAGCACAATCGCTCACACAAGCAAGTCCGCGCCCGCGCCGAGCACACCTTCGCCCGTACGAAGACCTGGAAGATCCTCCGCGACTGCCGGCTCAAGGGTGACGGCGTCCACCACGCCATGCTCGGCATCGCCCGGCTGCACAACCTCAACCTCGCCGCATAGGCGCGGCGGCCACCGGCCGGGCAGTCTTGGCTCCGTCGACTCGAAGATCAGTTACGGGACGAGCCTTAGGGCTTGCCGGGATTCAACGTGTTGCTTCCCGTTCTGCGTCTCGTTGCTGTGGTATGCGCATCCCCGACGAGATTCGTTCCCAACTCGCCGTGAGGTTCACGGTGTTGTTCCCGCACCTGGACGAGCGGCAGCGGCGGTTGTTGATGGCCGCAGAGGCCCGGCTGCTGGGGCATGGAGGGGTCCGGGCCGTCGCGCGGGCGGCCGCGGTGAGTGAGACGACGGTCCGCAAGGTCGTGTTCGAACTGGAGGCGGGCGAGGACCCGTTGGGTCGGGTGCGGCGTCCGGGCGGAGGCCGCACAGGACCCGTTGGGTTGGGTGCGGCGTCCGGGCGGAGGCCGCAAACGGATCGCAGATCTCGACCCCGGGCTGCGGCCTGCGCTGTTGGCACTGGTCGAACCGGATGTGCGAGGTGATCCGATGTCGCCGCTGCGGTGGACGGTGAAGTCCACCCGTGCCCTCGCTCAAGAGCTGACCCGGGCCGGGCACAAAGTCGGTTGCCGCTGCCCCGGTGTCGGCCCGCTGATGGGCGTCCGGCTCGGCCGGCCCGAACAGCCGCTCAGCCGTCTCGTCGAGAAGGTGCCAAGACCCGGCATGTTGGGCGGCGCGGCAGCCCCTTGATGTCCCCGACCATCCACCGGTCCCAGGTGGACCGGGAGACGTACACGGAGGCGAGAGTGGGGTCACCGTCCAGCCGAGCTACCTCCTTGGCAGCCTGCTCGAACTGCACCGTGAACGTCTCGTAGACGCGCATGCGCCGAGCCTCGACCACCTTCGGGAAGAGGATCGCCCTGCGCATCGCGTGCTCCCCCCTCAGCTGCCCGTGCCGAAGCCGAGGAGAGGGGGTGTTCCGAAGACCCAGGACAACCAGGAGCGGCGAGCGCGCCTTCACATCGTTCCGCATCTGGGCGAGCTCCCGCTCAGGAACATCACGGCGGCGGAACTCCGCGCGTACATCTCCATGTTGGAGGAGGCCGTCTCCTCGGTCGACTACCGGCGCGGCATCCTGTCCGAGCTGTCCAGCATCCTGGAGGCGGCCGTCGACGACAGGCGGCTCCCCAGGAGCCCCATGCATGCGAAATCGGTACGGTGGCCGAAGGCGCCGAAGGAGCGACGCGAAGCGTGGTCATGGGAACGGGCACTCCGAGTCCGGGATGTGGTCAGCCCTCGGCATCGGATCTCCGTCGTGCTCGGACTCGGGTGCGGGGTTCGGCAGGGTGAAGTCTTCGGACTGAGCCCGGAGGATATCGACTACGCCCGAGGTGTCCTTCATGTTCGTCGCCAAGTTCAGGCCATCAAAGGGAGGTTGTACTTCGCTCTGCCGAAGGGGACGAAGACGCGCAGCGTCGACATGCCCTCCTCGGTGGCTGCGTCGCTGAAGCGTCACGTGGAAGAGTTTCCGCCGGTGGAGGTGGAGCTGCCGTGGGGGAAGCCGGAGGCGGACAAGCAGCGGAGGACGTTCTCCCTTCTGCTCACCACGCGATTCGGCAACGCCGTGGCGGTGAATACGTGGAACACCTACACCTGGAAACCGGCCCTGGCCAAGGCCGGCGTCATTCCGCCGCGCGCGAAGGGCGCAAAGGACTGGCAGTGGGAGGCGGCGCCGAAGGACGGCTTCCACGTGCTGCGGCACACCTATGCCTCGATCATGCTGGAGGCGGGAGAGTCCGTGGTGACGCTGGCGCGATGGCTCGGGCACTCGTCTCCAGCAGTCACGCTTGGTTACTATGCTCACTTCATGCCGGAGGCCGGGAGTAAGGGTCGCACCGCCATCGACGGACTGCTGGAGAGAGAGACGAGGATGCCAGTGGAAACTCCCCAGATTCTCCCCAGGGCTGATTGGGGAGATTTCCCGGGTGGCACCGCGTTGGAACTGACCGTGGAATGTAAGGCACATGAGTTGTGGGGCCTTGGAAGATGCTGAGAGAGGTCACCGCAACGCGCTATATCGAGCCCCTCCACTCCGGCGGCTCGGTTCCCGGTATCGTCGAGGCCGACGACCTCGGTACCTACGTCGTCAAGTTCACCGGCTCCGCGCAGGGCCGTAAGGCGCTGGTCGCCGAGGTGATCGTGGGGGAGCTGGCGCGGGCGCTGGGACTGCGGTTCCCCGAGCTGGTCCTGGTGCACTTCGACCCGGCGATCGCCGAGGGCGAGCCGCACCAGGAGGTACGCGAGCTGCACACGGCCAGCGCCGGGGTGAACCTCGGGATGGACTTCCTGCCCGGCGCGAAGGACTTCACCCCGGAGATCGCCGAGGTCTTCCCGGTGGACCCGCTGGAGGCCGGCCGGATCATCTGGCTGGACGCGCTCACCGTCAACGTCGACCGTACGGTCCACAGCTCCAACCTCATGGTCTGGCCGACGTTCGGCACCGCACCCGCGCACCTGTGGCTCATCGACCACGGCGCCGCCCTCGTCTTCCACCACCGCTGGGACAGCTCGGCGCCCGAGAAGGCCTACGACTTCCGCCACCACGCCCTCGGCCGGTACGGCCCCGACACCCGGGCCGCCGACGCCGAACTCGCGCCGCGGGTGACCGAGGAGCTGCTCCGGGACACCCTCGCCGAGGTCCCGGACGCCTGGCTCACCGACTTCGGCACGCCCGACGAGATGCGTGCGGCCTACGTCGGCTATCTGCTGGCCCGGGTCCGGGCCTCCGCGCAGTGGCTCCCCACCGATTTCCCGGGCCGCGACCAGCTCGCGGCCGAGGAGGCCGCCCGCGCGGCCAGGGCACAGCAAGGACGCCCGGCCTGGCTGAAGCAGGTTCCCGACCTGCACGGCAAGCCCGCGGCTCAACAGGATTGGTCGGTGCACCTCGGATGAGTGACAGTCAGCGCGTCGAGATCGAATACTGCACCCAGTGCCGCTGGTTGCCCCGCGCGGCCTGGCTGGCGCAGGAGCTGCTGACCACCTTCGAGGCCGAGCTGACCGAACTGGCCCTGAAGCCCGGCAAGGGCGGGATCTTCGTCGTCCGGGTGAACGGCGAAGTGGTCTGGGACCGCAGGGAACAGGGCTTTCCCGAGCCCACGGCCGTGAAGCAGGCCGTACGCGACCGAGTGGCCCCGGGGAAGTCCCTGGGCCACTCGGACAAGTGAGCTTCTGAAGATCAGCCGCGCAGCTGCTGGTACGCGGGGAGCGTCAGGAAGTCCGCGTAGTTGTCGTCGAGGGCGACGGTGAGCAGCAGGTCGTGGGCCTGCTGCCAGTGGCCGGCCGCGAAGGCCTGCTCGCCGGTCTCCTTGCGGATGGTGTCGAGTTCCTCGGCGGCGATCTTGCGGGCCAGCTCCGGCGTGGCCTTCTCGCCGTTCTCGAACTCGACGCCCGCGTTGATCCACTGCCAGATCTGGGAGCGGGAGATCTCCGCGGTGGCCGCGTCCTCCATGAGGTTGAAGATGGCCACCGCGCCGAGACCGCGCAGCCAGGCCTCGATGTAACGGATGCCGACCTGGACGGCGTTGACCAGACCGGCGTAGGTCGGCCTGGCGTCCAGCGAGTCGACCGCGATGAGGTCGGCGGCCTCGACATGGACGTCCTCGCGCAGCCGGTCCTTCTGGTTCGGCTTGTCGCCGAGGACCCGGTCGAAGGACTCCATGGCGATCGGGACCAGGTCGGGGTGGGCGACCCAGGAGCCGTCGAAACCGTCGTTCGCCTCACGGTCCTTGTCGGCGCGGACCTTCTCGAAGGCGACCTTGTTGACCTCGGGGTCCCGGCGGGACGGGATGAAGGCCGCCATGCCGCCGATGGCGTGCGCGCCGCGCTTGTGGCAGGTGCGGACGAGGAGTTCGGTGTACGCCCGCATGAACGGGGCGGTCATCGTCACGGCGTTGCGGTCCGGCAGGACGAACCTGGGCCCGCCGTCACGGAAGTTCTTGACGATGGAGAACAGGTAGTCCCAGCGGCCGGCGTTCAACCCGGACGCGTGGTCGCGGAGTTCGTAGAGGATCTCCTCCATCTCGTACGCGGCCGTGATGGTCTCGATCAGCACGGTGGCGCGGATGGTGCCCTGCGGGATGGCGACGTAGTCCTGGGCGAAGACGAACACGTCGTTCCAGAGCCGGGCTTCGAGGTGCGACTCGGTCTTCGGCAGGTAGAAGTAGGGCCCCTTGCCGAGGTCGAGCAGCCGCTGCGCGTTGTGGAAGAAGTAGAGCCCGAAGTCGACGAAGGCGCCCGGCACCTGCTCGCCGTCGACCTCGATGTGCCGCTCGTTCAGATGCCAGCCGCGCGGCCGCATCACGACCGTCGCCAGCTCCTCGTTCGGGCGCAGGGCGTACGACTTCCCCGAGCCGGAGTCCGTGAAGTCGATGTTCCGCGTGTAGGCGTCGATCAGGTTCAGCTGGCCCAGGACGACGTTCTCCCAGGTCGGCGCGGAGGCGTCCTCGAAGTCCGCGAGCCAGACCCGGGCGCCCGAGTTGAGAGCGTTGATGGTCATCTTGCGGTCGGTGGGGCCGGTGATCTCGACGCGCCGGTCGTTGAGCGCCTCGGGGGAGGGGGCCACCCGCCAGGAGTCGTCCGCGCGGATCGCGGCGGTCTCCGGGAGGAAGTGGAGCGTGGAGGTGCGGGCGATCTCGGCGCGGCGCTCGGCCCGGCGGGCGAGGAGTTCGGCACGGCGCGGCGAGAACCGCCGGTGCAGCTCGGCGACGAAGGCGAGTGCCGCGTCGGTGAGGACCTCCTCCTGCCGCGGCAGGGGCTCGGCGTCGACGATGGCCAGCGGAGACGGCGCTGGTGCGGACATGAGCTGTCACTTCCTTCAGCGGTGGCACCGGGTGCCAGTCGTTCCGGGTAGAGCGAAGCGCACCCGATCAGGGGCCGGGCGCTTCTGAACAGTGGATACTAGTTTCCTCATTGTGGAAGTTCAATGGTTTGTTGATATCGAGATTCTCCGGGTCGAGCCAAGGTGGCGCTCAGTGCCACCCCGTTCACTCAAGGTGGCTCAGATCCGCTTCGGTGTCGATGTCGAACGGCTCGGCCACATCCCCGCACTCGACCAGCGCGATGGCCGCCTCGTGGGCCTTGAGATAGGCGCGGGCACCCCGGTCCCCGGTCGCGCTCGCGGCGATCCCCGGCCAGTGCCGGGCGCCGAACAGCACGGGATGCCCACGCGCTCCGTCGTATGCGGCCGCCACCAGCGAGTCCTCGTCCCGATATCCGCCGAGTACCCGGGCCACCGCCTCACCCCCGATCCCCGGCTGATCCACCAGCGACACCAGCGCGGCCCGCACCCCCGTCCCGGCGAGCGACGCCAGCCCCACCCGCAACGAGGACCCCATGCCCTCGGCCCAGTCCGGGTTCTCCACGACCACGCAGCCGCCCAGCTCGGCCTGGCCCCGCACATCGTCCGCACGGGCGCCCAGGACCACGTGCACCGGCCCGCAGCCGCCCGCGCGCAACACCCCGACCGCGTACTCCACCAGGGGCCGCCCGCGATGCGTGAGGAGCGCCTTGGGCCGCCCGCCGAGCCGTCTGCCACCGCCGGCGGCGAGCAGCAGCCCGGCGATCTGGTCATGCGTGTCCGTCATGCGTCCTGCATACCCGACGCCGACGCGGGCGGCCGGTTCCGCAGGGCTGAATTTCGGTCCGCGCTGTAGCGCGTCGCGCACGGGAGGGCGTTTACTGACCCGCGTCGCCAGGCGCCCGACCACCGTCAAGGGGCGGCGGGCGAGGGGGGAGAGCTGTGTTGCGGAGCTTGGGACAGAGACCAGTGACCGGCAGTGACGAGGATCCGAGGGTTACGGAACTACGGACGGCGGTCTCCCGACTGCGCCGCGAACTGGCCGCGCATCCGGCCGAGTTCACCGACCGCGCGATAGCCGAGGACGAGCTGGCGGCCCTGGCGGCGATGGCGACGGGCGGCATGCCGGAGATTCCGCGCCTGCGCCGCTCCCTGTTACTGATCGCGGGCGCCATCGGTTCGGTGAGCGCACTGTCCCGGGGCCTGTCGGACGTACGCCAGGCGGTGGACCTGTTCGGGGAGACGCCGAGGGCTTGAAAGTGCCGCCGGGGTCGCCTGCCCGGGGGCGCGGGGCTGCGCCGATGTGCCGCTACCGCCGCGTGGGCGTGCCAGGCCCCCGCGCACCCGCACCCGCCAACAGTGGTGCCGGCCCCTTTGCCCAGGCTCCCGTCTAGGCTCCTGAACTCGCCAACGCCTGAGACAACTCGACAGCCACCTGCTGCAGCACCGGCACGATCTTCTCCGTCGCCGCCTCGGTGACCCGCCCCGCAGGACCGGAGATCGAAATCGCGGCCGCCGTGGGGGAATCCGGCACGGACACCGCCAGGCACCGCACCCCGACCTCCTGCTCGTTGTCGTCCACGGCGTACCCCAGCTGCCGTACCTCCGCCAGGGCGGTCAGGAACCCCTCCGGGGTGGTGATCGTCTTCTCCGTGGCCGCCGGCATCCCGGTCCGCGCCAGCAGCGCCCGCACCTCGGCGTCCGGCACGCCCGCCAGCAGCGCCTTGCCCACCCCCGTGGAGTGCGGCAGCACCCGCCGGCCCACCTCGGTGAACATCCGCATCGAGTGCTTCGACGGCACCTGCGCCACGTACACGATCTCGTCCCCGTCGAGCAGCGCCATGTTCGCCGTCTCGCCGGTCTCGTCGACCAGCCGCGCGAGGTACGGCCGTGCCCAGGTGCCCAGCAGCCGGGACGCCGACTCTCCGAGCCGGATCAGCCGGGGGCCGAGCGCGTAGCGCCGGTTGGGCTGCTGGCGTACATAGCCGCAGGCGACCAGCGTGCGCATCAGCCGGTGGATCGTCGGCAACGGCAGTCCGCTGCTCGCGGACAGCTCGCTGAGGCCGACCTCGCCGCCCGCGTCCGCCATCCGCTCCAGCAGATCGAAGGCGCGCTCGAGGGACTGGACCCCGCCGCCGTTGGACTTGGCGGAGTCGGTGGTGCTGGCGCTGGACGTCGGCACGGCGCGTTCCTTTCGGGGCTGCCTTTCGGGCCGGGCAGAAGAGCAGAAGCCTACCCGGCAGCCGGTTGACGCCCTGCTTGTGCGTAGCTACGTTCTGCCTGCCGGAATTGTAATTCCACTTTGTGGAAACGTCCAGAGTGTGCGCCTGTGCGGCCCTGGGGGTCAGTGTGCCCTTGACGGCGCGGGGGTGGGGGTGAAGACTCCTTCAACAGAACGTTGAATTCCGTTACATGGGTGTAAATCCCGTTTCCCGGAAGTAAAACGGCGGCAGAGAGAGGGGTCCGGGTGTCCGACGCTGAACTGGTGCTGCGCTCGACGCGCGTCATCACCCCGGAGGGGACACGGGCCGCCTCGGTCGCCGTGTCCGCCGGGACGATCACGGCCGTACTGCCGTACGACGCCCCCGTCCCGGCGGGCGCCCGCCGGGAGGACTTCGGCGACGACGCGCTGCTGCCCGGCCTGGTCGACACCCATGTGCATGTGAACGACCCGGGCCGCACCGAGTGGGAGGGCTTCTGGACCGCCACGCGCGCGGCGGCGGCCGGCGGCATCACCACCCTCGTCGACATGCCGCTCAACTCCCTCCCGCCGACCACGACCGTCGACAACCTCCGCGTCAAGCAGGAGGTCGCCGTCGACAAGGCGCACATGGATGTCGGCTTCTGGGGCGGCGCGCTGCCGGACAACGTCAAGGATCTGCGCCCCCTGCACGACGCCGGGGTCTTCGGTTTCAAGGCGTTCCTGTCGCCGTCCGGAGTGGACGAGTTCCCGCATCTCGACCAGGAGCAGCTCGCCCGGTCCCTGGCGGAGATCACCTCCTTCGACGGCCTGCTGATCGTGCACGCCGAGGACCCGCACCACCTGGCCGCCGCCCCGCAGCACGGCGGCCCCAGGTACGCCGACTTCCTGGCCTCGCGTCCGCGCGACGCGGAGGACACGGCGATCGCGCAGCTGATCACGCAGGCGAAACGTCTCCACGCGCGCGTGCACGTCCTGCACCTGTCCTCGTCGGACGCGCTGCCGTTGATCGCCGAGGCCAAGCGGGACGGGGTAAGGATCACCGTCGAGACCTGCCCGCACTACCTCACCCTCACCGCCGAGGAAGTCCCCGACGGCGCCAGCGAGTTCAAGTGCTGCCCGCCGATCCGCGAGTCGGCCAACCAGGACCTGCTCTGGCAGGCACTGGCCGACGGCACCATCGACTGCGTGGTCACCGACCACTCGCCCTCGACCGCCGACCTGAAGACCGCCGACTTCGCGACCGCGTGGGGCGGCATCTCCGGCCTCCAGCTCAGCCTCCCCGCCGTGTGGACGGAGGCGCGTAAGCGCGGCCACGGTCTTGAGGACGTGGTCCGCTGGATGTCGGCCCGCACGGCCGCGCTCGTCGGCCTCGACAAGCGCAAGGGCGCCATCGCGGCCGGCCGGGACGCCGACTTCGCCGTGCTCGCGCCCGACGAGACCTTCACCGTGGACCCGGCGGGCCTGCAGCACCGCAACCGGGTCACCGCGTACGCGGGCAAGACCCTGTACGGCGTCGTGCGGTCCACCTGGCTGCACGGCGAACGCGTCGTCGCGGACGGCGCGTTCACGGACCCGAAGGGACGCCTGCTGACCCGCACCCCCTGACCACCGCTCGCTTCCGCACCCGCAGCGGCCGACACCCGAGAGGAAGACTTCTTTGACGGCGATCCCGACCTTCACCGGCGACGCGAACCCCTACTCCGGCGGCGACCCGTACGCCGACTACCGCACCGCCGACTTCCCCTTCACCCAGTACGCCAACCTCGCCGACCGGCAGCTCGGCGCCGGGGTCATCGCCGCCAACGACGAGTTCTTCGCCCAGCGGGAGAACCTGCTGGTTCCGGGGCGGCCCGAGTTCGACCCCGAGCACTTCGGGCACAAGGGCAAGATCATGGACGGCTGGGAGACGCGCCGCCGCCGCGGTGCCTCGGCCGGGCACCCCTGGCCCACGGCCGAGGACCACGACTGGGCACTGGTCCGTCTCGGCGCCCCCGGCGTCGTCCGCGGGATCGTCGTCGACACGGCCCACTTCCGCGGCAACTACCCGCAGGCGGTGTCGGTCGAGGGCACGTCGGTCTCCGGCTCCCCGTCCCCGGCCGAACTCCTCGGCGACGACGTGAAGTGGACCACCCTCGTCCCGCGCACGCCGGTGGGCGGCCACGCGGCGAACGGCTTCGCCGTCTCCGTCGAACAGCGCTTCACCCACCTCCGTGTCAACCAGCACCCCGACGGCGGCATCGCCCGCCTGCGCGTGTACGGCGAGGTCGCCCCGGACCCCGAGTGGCTGTCGGCGCTGGGCACCTTCGACGTGCTCGCCCTGGAGAACGGCGGCCAGGTCGAGGACGCCTCCGACCTCTTCTACTCGCCGGCCACCAACACCATCCAGCCGGGCCGCTCCCGCAAGATGGACGACGGCTGGGAGACGCGCCGCCGCCGCGACCAGGGCAACGACTGGATCCGCTACCGGCTGGCGGCCCAGTCCCAGATCCGGGCGATCGAGATCGACACGGCGTATCTGAAGGGCAACAGCGCGGGCTGGGCGTCCGTGTCGGTGCGGGACGGCGAGGACGGCGACTGGCGAGAGATCCTCCCGCGCACCCGCCTCCAGCCGGACACGAACCACCGCTTCGTCCTGGCTTCCCCGGCCGTGGGCACGCACGCGCGCGTGGACATCTTCCCGGACGGCGGAATCTCCCGCCTGCGGTTGTTCGGAACACCGACAGAAGCCGGAGCGGCGTCCCTGACCACAAGGCACCGCGAACTGTCCTGACCCTCCTTTCCCGCCTGCCCACCCGACCTTTCCCGCCTGCCCACCCGACCCGCCTCCTCAGGGGATGAGCTCGACATGTGGCTCCGCCGCGTGGGCGCGCTCACACCGGAGAGGCCCGCGCCCCGTGCGCCGTGGCTGGATGGGTGGGTGGGCGAAGGGAACCGCCGGACCGTCGGCTACGTTCTTCTGCCGTGACCCTTCAGCAAGAAATCGTCGGCAACGCCATGCAGATGGCGGTCGTCAACCTGCACCCCGGCCAGACCGTCTACTGCGAAGCCGGAAAGTTCCTGTTCAAGACCACGAACGTGACCATGGAGACCCGGCTCAGTGGCCCGAACAACGGCGGCCAGCAGCAGGGCGGTGGCGGCGGCATGGGCGGCATGCTGCGCCAGGCCATGGGCACCGCCATGCAGGTCGGCCAGCGCATGCTCGCCGGCGAGTCGCTGGCGTTCCAGTACTTCAGCGCACAGGGCGGCGAAGGCACCGTCGGCTTCGCCGGCGTGCTGCCCGGCGAGATGCGCGCCCTGGAACTCAACGGCACGCGCGCGTGGTTCGCCGAGAAGGACGCCTTCGTCGCGGCCGAGTCCACCGTCGAGTTCGGCATCGCCTTCCAGGGCGGCCGCACCGGTATGAGCGGCGGCGAGGGCTTCATCCTGGAGAAGTTCACCGGCCACGGCACCGTGATCATCGCCGGTGCGGGCAACTTCATCGACCTCAACCCCGCCGACTTCGGCGGCCGTATCGAGGTCGACACGGGCTGCGTCGTCGCCTTCGAGGAGGGCATCCAGTACGGCGTCCAGCGCGTCGGCGGCCTCAACCGCCAGGGCCTCATGAACGCCGTCTTCGGCGGCGAGGGCCTCTCCCTGGCCACCCTGGAGGGCAACGGCCGGGTGATCCTGCAGTCCCTCACCATCGAGAGCCTCGCCAACGCCCTGAAGAAGGCCCAGGGCGGCGACAAGCAGGGCCCGACCGGCGGACTGTTCTCGACCCACGCGGGGTGAAGCGCCGTACGGACGATCACGACCGATGAGTCGCGGGCGCCCGCGGGGTCTGAGCTGACGACAACGGACCGCACCCCAGGAAGCAGGCACCCCTCATGGGCAAGCTCGTCTCCACCATGTTCGTCACCCTCGACGGCGTCTACCAGGCACCCGGCGGCCCCGAGGAGGACCCCAGCGGCGGCTTCACCCACGGCGGCTGGAGCCACCCCTACGGCGACGCGGACTTCGGCGGGTTCGTCACCGAGGTCTTCGACCGGGCCGGCGCCTTCCTGCTCGGCCGCCGTACGTACGACATCTTCGCCTCGTTCTGGCCGCACGTCACCGACCCGGCCGACCCGGTCGCGGCCAAGCTCAACGCGCTCCCGAAGTACGTCCCGTCCGCGACCCTCACCGACCCCGGGTGGTCCGGCACCACGGTCCTCGGCGGCGACCTCGCCAAGGAGGTCACGGCCCTCAAGGACCGCACCGACGGCGAACTCCAGGCGCACGGCAGCGGCGCGCTGGTCCGCTCCCTGCTGGACCTGGGCCTGGTCGACACCCTCCACCTGCTGACGTTCCCGGTCGTGCTGGGCAGCGGCCGCCGCTTCTTCGAGGAGGGCGCGGTGCCGACGAAGTTCCGGCACACCGGCGGCCGGGTCACCGCGGCGGGCGTCTCCATCCAGTCGTACGACCTGGCGGGCCGACCCGACTACGGTTCCTACATCGCCGACGCGAACGCCTAGCGCGGCCGGGGCCCGCCCCGTGAAGGCCGCGGGCCCCAGGTTAATTCCCTGAAAACTCAAGGGACTTGACGGGAAATTCTTCAGACTTGTCATTGACATGCCACTGTCTACGCGCGTCATCATGGAGCCATGAGATTCCCCCCACGAATCACCCGCATCGGCGCCGCCGGCGTCGTCCTGTCCGCCCTCCTCGTCGGCGGTACGGTCACCGCCGGTACGGCGGACGCCGCGGCCGCCTCGGTCGGCAGCATCTGCTACAGCGACCTGCCGTCGCAGGCGTACGACACCCTCGACCTGATCGCGTCGGGCGGTCCGTTCCCGTACTCGCAGGACGGCGTCGTCTTCCGCAACCAGGAGGGCGTGCTGCCCAGCCAGGCCAGCGGCTATTACCACGAGTACACCGTGAAGACGCCCGGTTCTTCTACGCGCGGAGCACGTCGCATCGTGACCGGCAAGAAGACCCAGGAGGACTACTACACGGCGGACCACTACGTGACGTTCGACCTGGTCAACTTCGGCTGCTGAGCTCCCTGGCCGAGTCGACCGGTCGGCCGCCAGGAACGGCGCGACCAGCCGGAGGTCCGGTCCGCGTTCAGCCGGACCTCCGGCTCCCCGCGACGGCGAACAGCGCGATCGCCAGCACGATCAGTGCGACGCCGGCGAAGACGCCGTAGCCGGCGAGGAAGCCGAGCCGTTGCACGAGGCCCACGTGCCAGTGGGCGAACTCGTGCAGCAGGCCCAGCGCACCCTGTACCAGAGCGACGAATCCGAGCAGTTCCAGCAGCTGTTTCACAGCACGACTCTCGCCCCGCGGCCTCCCCCCATGCCATCAGCCGCGGGGCGAGTTGTGCCCGCCGGAAGTCGCTCCGCACGCGCGCGTGCCGTACCGAAAGTCCACACGAGCCCAACTTTGGTCGACGATCCCGTGCGCGGGGAGGTGGCACGGTCCGGTCCTGCGTAGATTTGTCGACCGTGAGCGGCGACATCTCGGTACGGACCTTCCAGCGGCGGCGGTGGCTTTTCCCGTCCGCCGTGATCCATGAACTCGATCCCGGCGCCGGGACGGACGGCCGGCGGCCCAGGCGCACCGCGCGCGACTGGCTCGTCGACTTCAGCTGTTTCCTGCTCGCCGTCCTGCTGGGCGTGGCCGCCGCGAACACCATGCGGCAGGACCCGAACGTCTCCCACGGGCTCGCGGTCGCCGACCAGCTGATCGGCGGTCTGGCCTGCGCCGCGGTCTGGCTGCGCCGCCGCTGGCCGACAGGTCTGGCCATCGCCATGGTCCCGGTCGGCTTCGCCTCCGACACCGCGGGCGGCGCCGCCATGGTCGCCCTGTTCACGCTCGCCGTGCACCGCCCGTTCCGGTACGTCGCCTGGATCGGCGGCGTCAACCTCGCGCTGGTCCCGCTCTTCTACTGGCTGCGCCCCGACCCCGACCTGCCCTACCTGGCCGTCGTCATCCTGGTCGTGCTCTTCACCCTCCTGGTCATCAGCCTCGGCATGTTCGTGCGCTCCAAGCGCCAGTTGATGGTCAGCCTCCGCGACCGTGCCCAGCGCGCCGAGACCGAGGCCGGGCTGCGTGCCGAGCGGGCCCAGCGGCTGGCCCGGGAGGCCATCGCCCGCGAGATGCACGACGTCCTCGCCCACCGGCTGACCCTGCTCAGCGTGCACGCCGGAGCCCTCGAGTTCCGTCCCGACGCGCCCCAGGCGGAGATCGCCCGGGCGGCCGGGGTGATCCGGGAGAGTGCCCACGAGGCCCTCCAGGACCTGCGCGAGATCATCGGCGTGCTGCGCGCCGCCGACGGCGACGAGGCGGGCGGCCGGCCGCAGCCGACGCTGGCCGCCCTCGACGCGCTCGTCAGCGAGTCCCGCCAGGCCGGCATGAAGGTCACCCTCGACAACCACGTCGGCGACCCGGCGGCCGTCCCCGCCTCCGTCGGCCGCACCGCCTACCGCATCGCCCAGGAGGGCCTCACCAACGCCCGCAAACACGCCCCCGGCGCCGAGGTCACCGTGCGCGTCACCGGAGTCCCCGGCGACGGCCTGGACATCGTCGTGCACAATCCCGCCCCGGAGGCCGAGGCCGCGCACGTCCCCGGCTCGGGTCAGGGCCTGATCGGCCTGACCGAACGCGCGACGCTGGCCGGGGGCCGGCTGGAGCACCGGGCCACCGGCGACGGCGGCTTCGAGGTACGGGCCTGGCTGCCCTGGGCCGCCGCCTGACCGACCGCGTCCGCCGCCCGAACGGCCACGTGCCGTCGTACCCGCGTGATTACGTAGGAGCCATGACCGCGATCAGACTGCTGCTCGTCGACGACGACCCCCTGGTGCGGGCGGGGCTGTCCCTGATGATGGGCGGGGCCGGGGACATCGAGATCGTCGGGGAGGGCGCCGACGGCGACGAGGTCGAGGCGCTCGTCGACCGCACCCACCCGGACGTCGTCCTGATGGACATCCGCATGCCGTCCGTGGACGGGCTCACCGCCACCGAGCGGCTGCGCGCGCGTGCGGACGCCCCGCAGGTCGTCGTCCTGACCACCTTCCACGCCGACGAACAGGTGTTGCACGCCCTGCGCGCGGGGGCCGCCGGGTTCGTCCTCAAGGACACCCCGCCCGCCGAGATCGTGGACGCGGTGCGCCGGGTCGCGGCCGGTGACCCCGTCCTGTCGCCCGCCGTCACCCGCCAGCTGATGCGGCACGCGGCGGGCACCCAGGCGGACACCCGGCAGGCACGCGCGCGTGGCCGGCTCGCCGCCCTCAACGACCGCGAACGCGAGGTCGCCGTCGCGGTCGGCCGGGGGCTCGCCAACGCCGAGATCGCCACCGGCCTCTTCATGAGCGTCGCCACCGTCAAGACCCATGTCTCCCGCATCCTGGCCAAGCTCGGCCTGAACAACCGCGTCCAGATCGCGCTGCTGGCGTACGACGCGGGACTGCTGGAGGAATAGGGGCACCAGTCGAGCGTCCCGAGCGTTCTCACGGGTACGGGACGGCCTCGGGGACCTCCTGAAGGGGGAGTACAGCATGCAGGTGACCGACCTCGGCGAGTACGGCGACGGTTTGCGCACGGACCCGCACACGGTGTACGCCCGGCTGCGCGAGCGCGGCCCGGTCCACCGGGTGCGGTGGCCGCTGCCCGACGCCTACCACGAGACCTGGCTGGTCGTGGGGTACGAGGAGGCCCGCGCGGCGCTCGCCGACCCCAGACTGGCCAAGGACACCGAGAAGATCGGCTTCCGGTTCCTCGACGAGGAGCGGATCGGCAAGCACCTGCTGGCCGCCGACCCGCCCCGGCACACCCGGCTGCGCGGGCTCATCACGCGCGCGTTCACCGCCCGCCGGGTGGCCGCACTGGAGCCGCGGATCCAGGAGATCACCGACCGCCTGCTCGACGAGATGCTCCCGCACGGCCGCGCCGACCTCATAGACGCCCTCGCCTACCCGCTGCCGATCACGGTGATCAGCGAACTGCTCGGCGTCCCCGAGCTGGACCGCGCGCGGTTCCGGAAACTCTCCAACGAGGTGGTCGGCTCCGCCCGTCCGAGCAGCGAGTACGACGCGTTCGTCGAGCTCGCCGACTATCTGAAGGAGCTGATCGAGGACAAGCGGTGCGCGGGCCCGAGCGGCGACCTGCTCAGCGACCTGATCCGCACCACCACCGAGGACGGCGACCGGCTCTCCGTCGAGGAACTGCGCGGCATGGCCTACGTCCTGCTGATCGCCGGCCACGAGACCACCGTCAACCTGATCGGCAACGGCGTCCTCGCCCTGCTCACCCACCCCGGCCAACTCGCCGCCCTGCGCGCCGACATGAGCCTCCTTGACGGCGCGGTGGAGGAGATCCTGCGCTGGGAGGGCCCGGTGGAGAACGCGACGTACCGGTACGCCGCCGAGCCCCTGGAGATCGCCGGCGCCGCCATCGACCGCGGTGACCCGGTGATGATCGGGCTCACCGCCGCCGACCGCGACGGCGCCCGCTATCCCGAGCCCGACCGCTTCGACATCCGCCGCGACCACCGCGGCCACCTGGCCTTCGGCCACGGCATCCACTACTGCCTGGGCGCACCCCTGGCCCGCCTGGAGAGCCGCACGGCCCTGCGCTCCCTCCTGGAGCGAGCCCCGGACCTGGCCCTGGACGGCCCGCACGGGGACTGGCTGCCGGGCACGCTGATGAGGGGGGTGCGGAACCTTCCGGTGCGCTGGTAGCCGGGGTGCGCCGGTAGCCGGTGGGCTGCCGGCCGGTGGATGCCGCGGTCAGCCCAGCCGGTCCGGGATCTCGGCGAGGGCCACCGGTCTTCGCTCGTGCCGGGAGACCTCGCAGGCCTCCGCGATCCGCAGGGCCTGGAGCGCCTCGCGCCCGTCGCAGGGGTTGGCGAGCCCGCCGCGCACGACGTCCACGAAGGCGCACAGCTCGGCCTCGTAGGCGGGTCCGAACCGCTCCAGGAAGCCGGGCCACGGCTTGTCCGCGGGCGGCGGCCCGGTCGGCTCGGTGGAGGCCACCGGCGTACGGTCGTCCAGGCCGACCACCACGGTGTCCCGCTCCCCGGCCAGCTCCATCCGCACGTCGTACCCGGCGCCGTTCAGCCGGGTCGCGGTGGCGGTGGCCAGCATGCCGTCGTCCAGGGTGAGCAGGGCCGCGCCGGTGTCCACGTCACCGGCCTCGCGGAACATGGCCGGCCCGGCGTCCGAGCCGGTCGCGTACACGTCGACGACCTCGCGGCCGGTCACCCAGCGCAGCACGTCGAAGTCGTGGATCAGCGTGTCCCGGAACAGCCCGCCGGACAGCGGCAGCCACTCCGGCGGGGGCGGGGACTGGTCGGAGGTCAGCGCCCGCACGGTGTGCAGCCGTCCGAGCCGGCCCGAGCGCACGGCCTCGCGGGCGCCCGCGTACCCCTTGTCGAAGCGCCGCTGGAAGCCCATCTGCAGCACCGTCCCGGCCTTCTCCACCTCGGCCAGGGCGTGCAGCGTGCCCGGCAGGTCGAGGGCGATCGGCTTCTCGCAGAACACCGGGATCCCGGAGCGCGCGGCCCGGCCGATCAGGTCGGCGTGCGCCGAGGTCGCGGTGGTGATCACCACGGCGTCCACGCCCCACTTGAAGATCTCGTCCGTCCCGGGTGCCGCCGTCTCCCCCAGGCGGTGTGCCAGATCCTGGGCCCGCGCCGGATCCACGTCCGTCAGGATCAGTGACCCGACCTCACGATTGCGGCTGAGCGTGTTCGCATGAATGGTTCCGATGCGGCCCGTCCCGATGACCCCGATGCGCATGGGAACAAGGTGGGGGTGCACCCCGTGCCCTGTCAATCCGTATGTCCGGACAATCGAACTACACAACTTCCCGTCAACCCGTCACGGGGATACGCTCGGGCCCGTGCCGAAACCAGATGTGGACCCGACCGTGCCGCTCGACCTGAGTGTGGACCGGAGCTCGCCGGTGCCGTTGTACTTCCAGCTCGCGCAGCAGCTGGAGGCGGCCATCGAGCACGGCTCGCTCACCCCCGGCAGCCTGCTGGGCAACGAGATCGAGCTCGCCGCACGGCTCGGCCTGTCCCGCCCGACCGTGCGTCAGGCCATCCAGTCTCTTGTTGACAAGGGCCTCCTTGTCCGTCGCCGGGGTGTCGGCACCCAGGTCGTGCACAGCCAGGTCAAACGCCCCCTGGAGCTCAGCAGCCTCTACGACGACCTGGAGTCGGCAGGCCAGCGCCCCGCGACGAAGGTGCTGGTCAACACCGTCGTCCCGGCGTCCGCAGAGGTCGCCGCCGCGCTCGCGGTCGCCGAGGACACCGAGGTGCACCGCATCGAGCGGCTGCGGCTGGCGCACGGTGAGCCGATGGCGTACCTGACCAACTACCTGCCGCCCGGCCTGCTCGACCTGGACACCGGGCAACTGGAGGCCACCGGCCTCTACCGCCTGATGCGGGCCGCCGGAATCACCCTGCACAGCGCCCGCCAGTCCATCGGCGCCCGCGGCGCCACGGCCGCCGAGGCCGAGCGGCTCGCCGAGCCGGAAGGCGCCCCGCTGCTCACCATGCGCCGCACCACGTACGACGACACCGGCCGCGCCGTCGAGTTCGGCGACCACATCTACCGGCCGACCCGCTACTCCTTCGAGTTCCAGCTGCTCGTACGGTCCTGAGCGCACCCCGGTTTCCGACGTTGTGTTAGTCGCAATGTCCGGACAATGTGAGCGCAGAGTGCCGCCCGCCGCCGTCAGGGGTGTACCCCATGTTCGATACTGAGGCTTTTGGGGCAGGCGAGGTCGCCGTCGGTGGTCACCCACGGTGAGCTTCGCCCCCCCTCTCGCACGTATGAGCACGGCAAGAAGGGCACGGCCTCGTGGCACGGTTTCGGACCTGGGTGGGCATCGCGGTGGCGGGGGCGCTCAGCGTCACCCTCGCCGGATGCAGCAGTACCGGCGGCAAGCGGGCGGAGGACGCCCGGAACGCCGCGGCGGCCCAGGGGAGAGCGGCGGTGAACACCCCCCGCTGGACCTTCGCGATGATCACCCACTCGGGAGACGGCGACACCTTCTGGGACATCGTGCAGAACGGTGCCGAGCAGGCCGCCCGCAAGGACAACATCGACTTCCTCTACTCGCACGACGACGAGGCCCAGCAGCAGGCGCAGCTGGTGGACGCGGCGGTCGACAAGAAGGTCGACGGCATCATCGTCACCCTTGCCAAGCCCGACGCCCTCAAGGCGGCCGTGGCCCGCGCCAAGAAGGCCGGCATCCCGGTGATCACCGTGAACTCCGGTTCCGAGGAGTCCGAGGCCTTCGGCGCCCTCGCGCACATCGGCCAGGACGAGACCGTCGCGGGCCAGGCGGTCGGCGACGAGTTGGACAAGCGCGGTAGGAAGAAGGCCCTGTGCGTCCTGCACGAGCAGGGCAACGTCGGCCACGAGCAGCGCTGCGCGGGCGTCGCCGAGAACTTCGACGGCGAGGTCGAGAACCTCTACGTCAACGGCACCAACATGCCCGACGTGCAGTCCTCGATCGAGGCGAAGCTCCAGGCCGACCGGTCGATCGACGCGGTCGTCACCCTCGGGGCGCCGTACGCCGACACCGCCGTGAAGGCGAAGACGGACGCGGGCAGCACGGCCGAGGTCGACACCTTCGACCTCAACGCCAAGGTCGCCGCCGAACTGAAGGACGGCACCCTCGGCTTCGCCGTGGACCAGCAGCCGTACCTCCAGGGCTACCAGGCGGTCGACCTGCTGTGGCTCTACAAGTACAACGGCGACGTCCTCGGCGGCGGGCAGCCGGTGCTCACCGGCCCGCAGATCATCACCAAGGACCAGGCGCCCGCGCTGGCGAAGTACACCGAGCGGGGCACCCGATGAGCGCCACCCTGGAGCGCACGCTGGATGAAAGGATTCTGCAGACCTCTCCGCTGCGGAGACTCCTCTCCCGTCCGGAGCTGGGATCGGTCGTCGGCGCGGTCGCCGTCTTCCTCTTCTTCGCCGTGGCCGCCGACGGCTTCCTGCGCGCGTCCAGCATCAGCACGGTCCTCTACGCCTCCTCGACGATCGGCATCATGGCCGTACCGGTCGCGCTGCTGATGATCGGCGGCGAGTTCGACCTCTCCGCGGGCGTCCTGGTGACGTCCTCCGCGCTGATCTCCTCGATGTTCAGCTACCAGATGACGGCGAACACCTGGGTCGGCGTAGGGGTCTCGCTCCTTGTGAGCCTCGCCATCGGCGGCTTCAACGGCTTCGTGCTCACCCGCACCAAGCTGCCCAGCTTCATCGTCACCCTGGGCACCTTCCTGATGCTCACCGGCATGAACCTCGGCTTCACCAAGCTGATCGACGGCACGGTCTCCACGAAGACGATCGTGGACATGGAGGGCTTTCCGTCCGCCCGCGCGGTCTTCGCCTCGACGCTCACCGTCGGCGGGGTCGACTTCAAGATCACGATCCTCTGGTGGCTCGCCCTGGTCGCGATCGCCTCCTGGATCCTGCTGCGCACCCGCGCCGGCAACTGGATCTTCGCCGTGGGCGGCAACCAGGACGCGGCCCGCGCGGTCGGCGTCCCCGTCACCAAGACCAAGATCGGCCTCTACATGGGCGTGGCGCTCGGCGCCTGGATCTCCGGCCAGCACCTGCTCTTCTCGTACGACGCCGTCCAGTCCGGCGAGGGCGTCGGCAACGAGCTGATCTACATCATCGCGGCCGTCATCGGCGGCTGCCTGATCACCGGCGGCTACGGCAGCGCGGTCGGCTCGGCGGTCGGGGCGCTCATCTTCGGCATGACCAGCAAGGGCATCGTCTTCGCCGAGTGGAATCCCGACTGGTTCAAGTTCTTCCTCGGAGCGATGCTGCTCCTCGCGACCCTGCTCAACACCTGGGTCCGCAAGCGCGCGGAGGCCGCCGCATGACCCTCGTCCGGCTGACCGACGTCAGCAAGCACTACGGCACCGTCCGCGCCCTGGAGGGGGTCTCCCTGGAGGTCCACGCGGGCGAGATCACCTGCGTCCTCGGCGACAACGGGGCCGGCAAGTCCACCCTGATCAAGATCGTCGCGGGCCTGCACCGGCACGACGGCGGCACGCTCGTCGTGGAGGGCGAGGAGACGACGCTCACCTCCCCGCGCGAGGCCCTGGACCGAGGCATCGCCACGGTGTACCAGGACCTGGCGGTGGTGCCGCTGATGCCGGTGTGGCGCAACTTCTTCCTCGGCTCGGAACCCCGCAAGGGCCGAGTGTTCAAACGCCTGGACGTCGACTTCATGCGCCGCACCACCCGCGCCGAACTCCTTCGCATGGGCATCGACCTCCGGGACGTCGACCAGCCCATCGGCACCCTGTCGGGCGGCGAACGCCAGTGCGTGGCGATCGCGAGGGCCGTGTACTTCGGTGCGAAGGTCCTGGTCCTGGACGAGCCGACGGCGGCACTGGGAGTGAAGCAGTCAGGTGTGGTCCTGAAATACGTGGCAGCGGCACGCGACCAGGGGCTGGGTGTTGTGTTGATCACCCATAACCCGCATCACGCGTATCTGGTGGGGGACAGGTTCGTGCTGTTGAGGAGAGGCACGATGGCAGGGAGCTACGACCGGGACTCGGTCACCCTGGACGAGCTGACCCAGCAGATGGCCGGCGGAAGCGACCTGGACTCTCTACGCCACGAGCTGCAGCGCGGATAAGGGGCGTGGGACTGTGTCGATGTGCGGCTCCGCCGTGTGGGCGCGCTCAGCCCCCGGGCAGCCGCGCCCGGCCACGGTGACGCACCCGTTCCTTATCTCCCCCGAACGGCACCCGTCCCCCTCGTGAGGCAGAATCAAGCCCGATGAGCACCTACCGCGACCTCACCGCCCCCATAGGCTCCCGCCGAGCCCCCGTCCTGCGAACGGTCGGCACAAGGGAGCGCCGGTCCCACCTGACGGCCCCCCGTGTCCCCACCGTCGGCATCGACATCGGCGGCACCAAGGTCATGGCGGGCGTCGTGGACGCCGACGGCAACATCCTGGAGAAGCTCCGCGCGGAGACCCCGGACAAGTCCAAGAGCCCCAAGGTCGTCGAGGACACGATCGTCGAGCTCGTCCTGGATCTGTCCGACCGGCACGACGTGCACGCCGTCGGCATCGGCGCGGCCGGCTGGGTCGACGCCGACCGCAACCGCGTGCTCTTCGCCCCACACCTGTCCTGGCGCAACGAACCGCTGCGCGACCGCCTCTCCGGCCGGCTCTCGGTCCCCGTCCTCGTCGACAACGACGCCAACACCGCCGCCTGGGCGGAGTGGCGGTTCGGCGCCGGCCGCGGCGAGGACCACCTGGTCATGATCACGCTGGGTACCGGCATCGGCGGCGCCATCCTGGAGGACGGCCAGGTCAAGCGCGGCAAGTACGGCGTCGCCGGCGAGTTCGGCCATATGCAGGTCGTGCCCGGCGGCCACCGCTGCCCGTGCGGCAACCGCGGCTGCTGGGAGCAGTACAGCTCCGGCAACGCGCTGGTCCGCGAGGCCAAGGAGCTGGCCGCGGCCGACTCCCCGGTGGCGTACGGGATCATCGAGCACGTCAAGGGCAACATCAACGAGATCACCGGCCCGATGATCACTGAGCTGGCCCGTGAGGGCGACGCGATGTGCGTCGAGCTGCTCCAGGACATCGGCCAGTGGCTCGGCGTCGGCATCGCCAACCTCGCCGCCGCCCTCGACCCGTCCTGCTTCGTCATCGGCGGTGGTGTGAGCGCCGCCGACGACCTGCTGATCGGCCCCGCGCGAGACGCGTTCAAGCGCCAGCTGACCGGCCGCGGCTACCGTCCCGAGGCCCGGATCGCGCGCGCCCAGCTGGGCCCCGAGGCGGGCATGGTCGGGGCCGCCGACCTCGCCCGTCTGGTCGCCCGCCGCTTCCGGCGGGCCAAGCGGCGCCGGGTCGAGCGGTACGAGCGCTACGAGCGGTTCGCGGAGGCCCGCCGTCCCCGGGACACCGCATGATCGCTTCGCTGCCCCGCCAGGCCGCGCCCCCGGACGAACCGCACCGCCGGCCGGAGACCCCCGGCCACAAGGCGCGCCGTCGGGCGCTGACCCTGCTGATCATCGGGCTGCTCATCGGCGTACCGGCCGGCTATCTGGTGATCTCCGCCGCCCAGAGCCGCAACAGCGGCAAGGACAAGGAGTCGAAGTACTCGGCGACCGGCCTCACCGAGGGCTGGCCGTCGAAGGTGCAGCGCCGGCTCTACCAGGTGCCGGTCCCGCACCCGGCCGACCAGATCGCGTACTACGAGACGAACAACTGGAAGACCAGCCGTCTCTACGTCCAGTTCCGCACCAACAGCGCCGGCCTGGACAGCTTTCTGGAGGGCATGGGCATCAACCGGGACGCGCTCAAGAAGGACGACATCAGCATCGGCACCCGCGACCAGAAGATCACCGGCTGGAAGTTCACCGGCCCCGGCCCCTGGTCGGGCCTGACGCGCAAGCAGAAGAACCCGGCGCCCACCCAGGACGTGGTCGTGAACACGGCCGACCCGAACTACCCGATGATCTACGTCGTCTCCCGGACCGTGCCGTAGGGACGGCCCCGGCCGGTCGCCGGGGCCGATTGTCAGACCCCGCCCGTACAGTCGAAGACGTCTGATCCGACATGTGGGCGGGAGGTGGCAGAACGTATGAGCGGCACGATGACCGAGACACCTGAGGGCGTCCCCCTGCGCCTGGCGGCGGTCTATCTGCCCGCCGACCTCCCGCGCCAGGGCCGTATCGCCTTCTGGGACCCGGACGGCGACCCGCTGCCCGCCGCCGCGACCGAGGACCTGACGGTGGTACGACGGCACGGCGCCGGTGTCCGCCGCCGGCAGGTGCCCGCGCTGACCCTGCCGCTCGGCGAGGCCCTCCCTCTGCTGGTCCGTGCCCGCCGTGACCCGGCCGCCCACCCGGCCACCGCCTGCTGGGGCGCCGCCGCCCAGCACGCGCTGCGCCTCGCCGCCCGAGGCCGCCTGCTGCCCGGCCTGACCCCGGCCGGGTACGACGCCTGGCGGGCCGGCCCCCTGGAGCCCGCCGACATCGCCCACCTGCGCGCGGTCGCCGCCGCCCTGCCCGCCGAGGGCCACGCCGTCCCGCTGCCCGGCCCCGGCCCGCTCCGGCTGCCCCAGCCGGAGGCGCTCATCCGCTCCTTCCTGGACGCGGTCGCCGACACCCTGCCCCGCACCCCGGCCGCCCCTCACACCTCGGGCAGGCCGTTCGCCGCCCGCGAGGGCCGACGGCTGCCCGACGCCCAGGAATGGGCCGCGGAGGTCGCCGCCGGCATGGACGCGGGCGTGCGCGTCTCGCTCCGCCTCGACCTGTCGGCGTACGACCTCTTCGACGACGGCGAGGGAGCACACCGCGCGGGAGCGGCGATCGTCCAGGTGCACAGCCTGGCCGACCCCACCCTGGTGACCGACGCTTCGGCACTGTGGGCGGGGCGGTCCGACGACGCCTTCGGTCCCCGCGCGCGCGTGGACGCGGCGCTGGCCGTACGCCGGGCCGCGCGGGTGTGGCCGCCGCTGGACCGGCTGGCCGAGCAGGACGTGCCGGACGTACTCGCCCTCTCCGAGGGGGAGCTGGGTGATCTCCTCGGAGTGGCCGCGACCCGGCTGGCGGCGGCCGGGGTCGCCGTGCACTGGCCCCGGGACCTGGCCCAGGACCTCACCGCGGCCGCCGTGATCCGCTCCGCCCCCGGCTCGGCGACCGACGGCACGGGCTTCTTCGAGGGCGAGGACCTGCTGCAGTTCCGCTGGCAGCTGGCGCTCGGCGGTGACCCGCTCAGCGACGCCGAGATGGACGCGCTCGCCGAGGCCCACCGTCCGGTCGTACGGCTGCGGGACCGCTGGGTGCTCGTCGACCCGGCCCTGGTGCGCAAGGCCCGTAAGCGCGAACTGGGCCTGCTCGACCCGGTCGACGCGCTCTCCGTGGCACTCACCGGCGAGGCCGAGGTGGACGGCGAGCGCGTCGAGGCGGTCCCCGTCGGCCTCCTCGCGGCCCTGCGCGACCGCCTTACGGCCGGCATCCAGCCCGCCGAGCCGCCCGCCGCACTGCAGGCCACCCTGCGCGACTACCAGCTGCGGGGCCTGGCCTGGCTCGACCTCATGACCTCTCTCGGCCTCGGCGGCTGCCTCGCCGACGACATGGGCCTCGGCAAGACGATCACCGTCATCGCCCTGCACCTCAAGCGGGCCCGCACCGAACCGACCCTGGTGGTCTGCCCCGCCTCGCTGCTCGGCAACTGGCAGCGGGAGATCGCCCGGTTCGCGCCCGGCGTCCCGGTCCGCCGCTTCCACGGCCCCGACCGCTCCCTGGACGGCCTCGACGGCGGCTTCGTCCTCACCACGTACGGCACCATGCGCGCCACCGCGGCCAGGCTCGCCGACCAGCCCTGGGGCATGGTCGTCGCCGACGAGGCACAGCATGTCAAGAACCCCTACTCGGCCACCGCCAAGGCGCTGCGCACCATCCCGACCCCCGCACGCGTGGCCCTCACCGGCACCCCTGTGGAGAACAACCTCTCCGAACTCTGGGCCCTGCTCGACTGGACCACCCCCGGCCTTCTCGGCCCGCTGAAGTCCTTCCGCGCCCGGCACGCGCGTGCCGTCGAGAACGGCGAGGATCAGCAGGCGGTGGCGCGGCTTGCCGGCCTGGTCCGCCCGTTCCTCCTGCGCCGCAAGAAGTCCGACCCGGGCATCGTCCCCGAACTCCCGCCCAAGACCGAGACCGACCACCCCGTCCCGCTCACCCGCGAACAGGCCGCGCTGTACGAGGCGGTGGTCCGTGAGTCGATGCTCGCCATCGAGACGGCTGAGGGCGTCGCACGCCGGGGCCTGGTGCTCAAGCTGCTCGGCGCCCTGAAGCAGATCTGCGACCACCCCGCGCTCTACCTCAAGGAGGAGACGCGCGCCGACGGCCTGGCCGCCCGCTCCGGCAAACTCACCCTGCTCGACGAGCTGCTGGACACGGTCCTCGCCGAGGACGGCTCGGTGCTGGTCTTCACCCAGTACGTCGGCATGGCCCGCATGATCACCGCGCACCTCCAGGCGCGCGCGGTCCCGATCGACCTTCTGCACGGCGGCACACCGGTACCGGAGCGGGAGCGCATGGTGGACCGCTTCCAGGCCGGCGCGACCCCGGTTCTCGTCCTCTCCCTGAAGGCCGCGGGCACCGGCCTCAACCTCACCCGCGCCGGCCATGTCGTCCACTTCGACCGCTGGTGGAACCCGGCGGTGGAGGAGCAGGCCACCGACCGCGCGTACCGCATCGGCCAGACCCAGCCCGTCCAGGTCCACCGCCTGGTCACCGAGGGCACGGTGGAGGACCGCATCGCCGAGATGCTGGAGGCCAAGCGCGCCCTCGCCGACGCGATCCTGGGATCCGGCGAGTCCGCCCTGACCGAACTGACGGACCGTGAGCTGTCCGACCTGGTGTCGCTGCGGAGGTCGTCATGAGCGGGGACGAGCAGCGGCCGGGCGATGCGGCCCGGCAGGCGCTGCGGGCGGCGCGGGGGCGCGGTACGGAGACCGGGGGCGACGAGGGGGCGCCGGCCGAGGCGCGGCCGGAAGGCTCCGCTTCGCCGGGGGCGGACGCGACCGAGGAGCGGGTGACCAGGCCGGGCGACGCGGCGCGGCTGGCGCTGCGGGCGGCTTCGGCGGCGAAGGAGGCGGAGCAACCGGAAGCCGAGACCGAGGCCGACGCGGTGGACGCCGGTGCCGTTCGTCCGGGCGCCCGGCCCGGGGACATCGCGCGCGAGGCGCTGCGCGCGGCCCGGGCGGAGGCACGGCGGGCCGAGGCGGCCGCGGCGGAGGCTTCGGAAGGGTCGCCGGGGCGCGGGGGACGCCGGCTACCATCGCAGGCTCCGGCGGAGACGGCTCGCGGTCGCACCGCCCGTGACCTGAGGCAGTTCCTGGCGACCGCGTTCAGGATGCCGAAGGAGGACCCCGAGTCAGCGCAGCCCGACGCCCTGGCGGAGCAAGGAACTCCGACGGAACGCCTCGCCGAGGACGGGGCGCACCTCACCGCACCGCAGCACCACGAACCGGATCCCACCCCGCCCCCGCCCACTGCGCCGCCGGGCCACCCACACCCGACTCCCATCGCGCCGCCCGGCCACCCGCAGCCGACCGCCTCCGCGCCCGGCACGCCTTCCGACAGCGGAGAGTCGGCGGCCTCTGTGTCCGGTGCGGCTTCGGGGGAGCCGTGGCCGATCGCCTCCGTGCCTGGCACGTTTTCCGGCCGCGGGGAGTCGGCGGGCTCAGTGTCCGGCGCGGCTTGCGGCGACCCGCAGCCGGCCGTCTTCGCGCCCGCCGCGCCCCCTGGCGACCCGCAGCCGATCGTCCCCGCGCCCGCCGCGCCCCCCGGCGGCTCGCAGCCGACCGCCCCCGCGCCCGCCGCGCCCTCCGCTGACGCGGAGCCGAACAGCCCCGTACCCGCCACGGCTTCAGGGCGCCCGGAGTCGGCGGCCGCCCCCACCGCCTCCTCCCGCCTGCCCCGCACCATGGCCACCCCCCACCGCGACACCGAACTTCGCCGGACCTTCCCCTCCTTCCCGGCCCTCCCCTCCCGGGCCGGTGGCTCCGGGGCGGACTTCGCCGAGACCTGGTGGGGAAACGCCTGGGTCCGGGCGCTGGAGGAGGGGGCGTTGGATGTGAAGCGGCTTGCGCGGGGGCGGAGTTATGCCGAGCAGGGGCATGTGGACGCCATCACCGTGACGCCGGGGCTGGTCCTGGCGTATGTGCAGGGGAGCCGGCCGCGGCCGTATCGCGTGCAGGTGCGGTTGCGTACCTTCGGCGCGGATGAGTGGGAGCGGTTCCTGGAGGCCGCCGCCGACCGGCCCGGGGACATCGCCGCGTTGCTCGACAAGGAGCTGCCGCAGTCCCTCGCCGAGAGCGGAGTGCCCCTGCTGCCGGGGCCGGGGGAGCTCGAACCCCGGTGCAGCTGCCCGGACTTCGGCCATCCCTGCAAGCACGCGGCCGCCCTCTGCTATCAGACCGCGCGGCTGCTGGACGCCGACCCGTTCGTGCTGCTTCTACTGCGCGGCCACGGAGAGCGCGAGGTCCTCGACGCGCTGTCCCGGCGCAACGCCGCCCGCGCGGCCCGGGAGCGGCAGCCGGTGTCCCTGCCCGGCGTCCGTGCCACCGAGGCCCTGGTGCCGCGGCAACTCCCGCCGCTGCCACCCCCGTTGCCGGTTCCGTCACATCCCGAGCAGCCCCCGGTGTACCCGGGCGTGCCCGGGGGACCCGACCCCTTCACGCTGGACCAGCTCGCCACGGACGCCGCCGCCCGCGCCCACGCCCTGCTCGCCACCGGCCGGGACCCGGTCGGTGAACTGACCCTCTGGCAGGACGCGGTACGCCTCGCCGCGGCCCGCCCCGGCTCCGGTCTGACCGCGTCCACCCGCGCCCTCTACGCCTCGCTCGCGGACGCCGTCGGCCGTACCCCGGGCGACCTGGCCCGCGCGGTCGCCGCGTGGCGGCAGGGCGGCCCGGAGGGACTGGCCGTGCTGGAGGAGCCCTGGGATCCGCCGGCCGGCCGTTTCGACCGGGCCAGGCCCCTGCTCCTGGCCGCCGACCTCCCGGCATTCCGGCCGTGGCGCAACCACCTGACCCACCCCGGCGGTCATGTCCAGCTCCGGCTGGGTCGCGACGGCCTGTGGTACGCCTACGAGTCCGAACCGGGCCAGGACGACTGGTGGCCCAGGGGCACCCCTGACCTGGACCCGGTGGGCGCCCTGACGGGACTGGGGGCGCCGGAGGACCTCTGAGAGCCCGGAGCCAGACGTTCTTGCCCGATGTCGTCGTGCCGGGCCACGAACCGGGCCCTGGCGCCCTCCACCCGGTAGAGGACCGGCCGCTGTGAGGGCGAAGACCGCCTGGCGCGGCCCGACCACTGCCGAACGGGGCGGGGAAACGGAGTCCGGCCCGGCGGCCGGGCTCCCGCCGGGAGGTGGGTGCACACCGGTCGAACGCCTTGGTGAGCAACGCTGGACAACTGTCTCCGCACGCCGATTGAGCACTTGTCGATCAGTGAGAGTGTGGGGTCGTGGTGCTTGCCAAGCACAGCTCGATCAGATTGATCTGCCCAGCGCCACCCTCACTTGATCAGGAGGAATACCCATGGCATCCCCTCGCGGCGATCTGGAAGAGCTTGCGATCGAAGTCGGCCCGCACCGGTACGACGCCCTCGCCGCCGGCCCTCAGGACGGTGCCGTCGTCCTGCTCCTCCATGGCTGGCCCGAGTTCGCCAGCTGCTGGACCGAGGAACTGTACGCCCTCGCGGATGCCGGGTACCGCGCCGTCGCCGTCGACCAGCGCGGCTATTCCCCCGGCGCCCGCCCGTCCGAGATCTCCGACTACACCGTGGAGCACCTCGTGGACGATGCGCTCGCGTTTGCCGACGCGCTGGGCGCGAGCCGGTTCCATCTGGTCGCACACGACTGGGGCGGCCTGGTCGCCTGGGCGCTGGCCTGCGCCCACCCCGAGCGGCTGAAGTCCCTGTCCGTGCTGGCCACCCCCCACCCCCGGGCGCTGGGCGGGGCCGCCAAGGCCGACCCGGGGCAGTACCACCGGCTCGACTACGTGCGTTTCTTCCGTCGGCCCGACCACGCCGCCGAGGCGGCGCTGCTGGCCGACGACGCCGCCCGACTGCGTCGCGCGTACGACGGGCGTGTCCCGGACCACCTGGTGGAGAGCAACATCCGCCGTCTCTCCCGGCCCGGGGCGCTCACCCCGACCCTGAACTGGTACCGCGCCGTCGACGACGACCTCACCACCCCCGGCGACCGGATCACCGTGCCCACCTTGTACATCTGGGGCAGCGAGGACGGTGCCCTGGGTCGCGAAGCAGCGCATGCCACGGAGGATTTCATCGACGCGCCGTACCGCTTCGTCCCCCTGGAAGGGGCCAGCCACTGGCTGCCCGAGGAGGTACCCGACCAGGTGATCCCGCCGATCCTGGAACACCTGGCGACCCACACCCGGTGATCACCCCGGCCCACCCCTTCCGAGACCGGTGACCACGCCTGGGAAACGCGCCACCCTCCGCAGCGACCACGCCAAGCCGGTCGCCCGGCGCCGCGAACAGCTCACCAGGCTGCGCGCCCCGCTGACCCACAACCGCACGGCCATCGCCGAGGCCCTCTGGCCACCCGCGCGAGAACCCCGCAGAGGACGAGTGGTTCCCGCACGACCAGGAGTCGCCGATCGCGACGGGTGACCGGGGGCCGGCTCGCGGACGGATCTACGACCTGGAGGGGCGGCTGCCGGTCTCGGCCGCCCAGGAGGGCCTGTTCCGCGTGGGGTGAGTCCCGCTTACGGCCGGGTACGCATCCCCTCGTACAGCAGGTCGAGCATGCGGCCGGCCTGCTCGCGCTGCCCAGGGCCGCCCGCGGCCATGGCGATGCCGCTGAGGGACATCACGATGTCATCCGGACGGAGTTCGGGGCGCGTGACCCCTGCCGCGGCCGTCGCCGAGAGCAGTGCCTCGACTGCCGCACCGAGGCGCTCGCGGCTGTATGCGAAGGGGTTCCCGCCTGCGGCGATGACGGCCCGGATGGCCTCCGTGAGGCCGACCTTGGTGGTCATGTGGTCGATGAAGCGGTCCATCCAGATGCGCAGCGCGTCCCTGGGCCGCACCTCGTCGAGCAGTTCCCCGGCCACCGCGCACACCGCGTCGAGTTCCGAGCGGTACGCGGCCTCGATGAGGTCCTCGCGCGTCGGAAAGTGACGGTAGACGGTTCCGACACCGACGCCGGCTTCTTTGGCGATCTCGATGAACGAGACGTCCGGGCCTCGCTCCACGAACAGCCGCAACGCCACCGCGATGAGGCGCGCCCGATTGCGCTGCCCGTCCGCGCGCGGTTTGCGCTGCACTGTCTCGCTCACGGTCACCTCGTCCTGGTCACAACAAACTATGGGAAGTGGAATCTATTCCACTTTCACGATACATGCCGAGGGGAATCCCGCCCAGCGGATTGCTGGGGTGAATACGCCTCCCACCTGCGGATTTGTGGTTGGCGGCACGGTGGATGCGCCCTCGGCCGAGGGCGTGCTCTCCCAGCTTGCAAGCGGAATATATTCCACTTAGCCTGCTGTTACCGGACCAGATTCCGGATAACGACACGAACGGAGCCATCCATGAGTCCCCGCGAACGGTTCACCACCCCCTACGGCTTTCACACCACGACGAACGAGGTCCTTGACGGCGTCGACCTGACCGGCAAGCGTGCGATCGTCACCGGCGGCGCGTCCGGCATCGGTGTGGAGACGGCACGGGCTCTGGCCGGCGCCGGAGCCGAGGTCACCATCGCCGTCCGCAACGTCGAGGCGGGCAGCCGTGTCGCCCAGGAGATCGCGGCCAAGACCGGCAACTCCAAGGTGAGCGCCGCGCCGCTGGAGCTGACCGACCGAGCCTCGGTCGCGTCCTTCACCGACGCCTGGCAGGGCCCCCTGCACATCCTGGTGAACAACGCCGGGGTCATGGCCCTGCCCGAACTGCACCGCACGCCCGAGGGCTGGGAGCTGCAGTTCGCCACCAACCACCTCGGCCACTTCAACCTGGTCCTCGGTCTCCACGGCGCGCTCGCGGCCGCCGCCGGCGCCCGCATCGTCTCGCTCAGCTCCACCGGCCACCTGTTCTCGCCGGTCGTCTTCGACGACATCCACTTCGAGCACCGCGCCTACGAAGCGTGGCTCGCCTACGGGCAGTCGAAGACCGCCAATGCACTGCTGGCCGTCGGAGCGGCCAGGCGATGGGCCGACGACGGGATCACCGCCAACGCGGTCATGCCCGGCGGCATCCGCACCGGTCTCCAGCGCCACCAGGAGAACAACATGACGCCGGAGGTCGAGGAGGCCTTCGCCGGTTTCAACTGGAAGACCGTGGAGGAAGGCGCCGCCACCTCGGTGCTGGTGGCCGCGTCCCCGCTGCTCGAAGGCGTCACCGGCCGCTACTTCGAGGACTGCAACGAGGCCGAGCTCAACACCGACCCCAACCCCTACGCCGACAGCGGCGTACGCCCCTACGCCCTCGACGAGAACGACGCGGCGCGGCTCTGGGAGGTCTCCACCGCGATGCTCCGTTCCTGAGCGGAACGCGACCGTCGTGCCGGCCCGTCGGCCGCGGTCAGGACGTACGCGGCAGATGGCCGGACGCCCACCACGCGGGAGCACACGCCACGGCCGCGTCGATCATGTCGTCCTTGGTGACCGAGGGGTCCTGGAGCCAGGCCTTGATGGCGCCGGCGAAGCCGTGAGCCAAGAACTGGGCGATCACTTGCGGGTTGGCGTCGGGAAGCGCCGAGCGATCACTGCGCGCCATGAACGCCAGGGTGTACTCGCTGAAGTGGCGCACGAGCGCCTCGTAGACCCCGCTGTCCGCCGGGTCGTCGAGGGAGAGCCGGTAGATCACCCGGAACCGCTCGACGTGGTTGCCCACTTCCGCGGTGGTGAGGCGCAGCAGCTCGGCGGCCGAGTGCCCGCGCCGGGCCCGCTCGTCCTCCAGGCGGTGACCACGGTCCAGGTCGGCACCGAGGACCTGGATGAGCAGTTCCAGCGGAGTGCTGTATCGGTTGTAGAAGGTGGCTCGGGTGACCCCCGCGCGGTCCGCCAGTTCGGCGACGCTGATCTGGGAGACCGGCCGTTGCGAAGCGAGTTCCACGATGGCCTGCTCGAAGGCCTGGGTGGTCCGGGTGATGCGCGGGTCGATCCGGCCGCTCAGCGTACTGCCCTCCTGTCGACCGGCGACTGCGTCGCCCCCCGGTTCCGGGAGGCGGACCAGGCTTCCTGTATCCGGCCCGCCAGTTCGTCAGCCCCGGCGCCGTCGTCACTCAGCTGTGTTTCCCGAAGGTAGCCGATGAGCCGGACCACGGCGGTGTTGAAGCCGACCCCGGCTTTCAGCTTCCGTTCGGGCAGCCACATGCGGTCCTGCCGGCGCGCAGTGAACCAAGAGCCGTAAGCGGCCCCTATGAGGCCGAAACAAGCCCCGATGGCCACGGACAGGATGTTCGCCACGTCACCTCCGCTGGCACACAGCTGACAGCAGGTTACAGAAGCCATTGAGGGCCCAACGCGATGGGCGAGCGGAGTCTCGAACTCAGTCGCCAACCTGGGGATTCGCCGTACGCGATCACGTGACCGGGGCCCCGATACCGAACGCGGTGTCGGGGCCCGAGCCCGACCGCATTCGAAATGACGGAGGCCCGGCGCACGCGGGCCCTCGCCACGACAGGCGCGGTGGTGGGAACAACAGGAGCCGTTCTCGTCGCGGTCTACGGACCCGCCCTGGAATCAGCACTCGCGATCCTTGCGGAAGCGGCGGTGTGCCGGGCGTCATTGCCGCCCTGGTCGCGGAGAAGGGCGGCCGCAGGCCCAGGCGCAATCCCTGGTACTACGTCTGGGCCCTGCAGCGGAAGTCCACCGGGCGCCGCTGAGCTTGATCCTGTGCTCCGACCAAGGTGCACTTGACCAAGACGAAGGCCGTGAGGTGAGTCTGCTGCCTGATGCTCGCCGGAGGGAGGCGTTCGCAGAGGCGTTACGCTTTTGGGCCAGGTTCTACGAGCGTCCGACCACTCGGCGCGACGAATTGTTCGAGCTGGTGGACGCGGTGCTGTGTGCGCACGGCGCGGCGGCCCGAACCACGGCCCGATCGACGTCGGTCAGCTGCGGAGGGCGCTGGCCGGACTGTCGCTTCCGCGTTTTGACGGCGGGCACCCGGTCCCGGCGGTCGATGTGTCGCCGTGGCTGCGTTCTGTCGCGCCCTGCTCGGCAGAGTGACTGTCCTGCCACGTCTACGGTCGCGCGAAGACAGCGTCGCGGCTCATTCCAGGGTGGCCCTACTCCGCTGTGGACAGCAGACCAGAGCTCCGCCGCACCCGAACGCCGAATGCGGCGACTTCACCTTGATCCAACAGGCAGGATCACTTGATGACAGGCTCTAGGTGTGACCGCCGCCGCCGGGCCCGGTCAGGGTGATGTCGTCGGCGTAGTAGCTGCCCTGTGCGTACCAGCCGTGCACGTAGATCGTCGCGGTGGTCTGGGAGGCGCCTGTGGTGAAGGAGACGGTCAGTGGGCTGTATCCGGTTGGGGAGGTGGTCCAGGTGGATGGGCCGCCGTTCACGCCCAGGTAGACGTTGGAGCCGCGGACCCAGCCGCTGAGTGAGTAGGTGGTGTTCGGCCGTACCGTGACGGTCTGGTTGCACTGCGCGGTGTCGCTCGAACTCACCTTCCCCTGGAGGGCTTTGGAGCCCGCGTGGACGGGTGAGGAGACGTTCGAGCCCGGGTTGCCGGCGCAGTTCCACGGGGAGAGGCCGCCCGACTCGAAGCCGGGGTTGGCCAGGGCGTCGGCGGCCCCGTCCGAGCTCGGGGCGGCTGACGTCGGGGCGGCCGACGCGCTCGCCGAGGGAGCGGGCGGGGTGGCCTCGGTAGGGCTGGGGATCAGGAGAGAGCAGCCGAAGCCGGCGACGGCCGCCGCGGCGACCGCGATCGCCACGGCAGCCCGGCGCTGTCCTGGCCCCAGGCGCGGGCGGTCTACGGGACGCGGCGGGCGGGTGTCGCCGTCGGGTGCGAGGAGCTCTGGCGTCTTGCCGCCGGGGGCAGGCGGGAGTTCCTCTGTCTCGCCGTCGGTCGGAGTGTGGGGGAAGGGTGCGGCCGCGGTTGGGTGGCCGCGGTAGTCCTTGTCCTGGCGTATGTCGTCGAGCAGCTGGGCCAGCGCGTCGGTGTTGCGCATGCGCAACACGCGGATGGGCTCCAGCGCGGTGCCGTCGTCCGGTGCTTCGGGCGCGGGCGGTGTGGGCACGGTGCTCTCCTTCCGTCCCGTGGCAGAGACCAGGGCTGTCCCTCGGAATTCATACGCAACGCCCGCTCCGGAGGTTCAGCCGACACCGCACCCGGGGAAGCCGCGCTCGGCATCCGTGAGATCAGGGACAGCCTTACGTCGAACGGGCGTTGACGCGGGCGGGTCTGAGCTTGGCCGACCTGTGGACGCGGCTGATCATCGCCGCCCACACCCAACTCCGCCTCGCCCGCCCCCTCGCCGAGGACCTCCGCCGCCCCTGGGAACGGCCCGCCGAGCCGCGCCGGCTCACCCCCGCCTGCGTCCGCCGGGGGTTCCGCCACCTCCGTGTGAAGACCGCCCGTACCGCCGACGTGCCCAGACCCTCCGAGCCCGGACCCGGACGCCCACTCGGCTCGAAGAACCGCAGGCCAGCCCCACGTCACGAGCCTGGGAAGACCGTGAAACGAATCGAAACCCTCACCGAACACGTCCGCCTGAAACAGCAGCGAGGTTAAACGTCAAGCGTACGTCCAGCAGTCCGGACGTCTTCCCAGTTCAGAAGGGGTGTGAACGATGTAACCGGACGACAAGTTCAGGATAGCCAGCCGGTGGAAGTCCGGTCCGGGGAGACGCCAGGGTCCCCGGTAGCTGACTCCCGGCGTCGCCCGAAGTGGTGGCGTCGAAGTGGAGTGACAAGCGCCCCTCGGGCGCGTGCAACGACCAGTCCGCAACATGAAGTGAAGCCTGCAGCGTCGTCATTCTTCCGTAACGGTAAGTCAGGACGGAAGTTCAATGTGGTTGACGGCCATGTCCACGAGCGGCTGGCGATCTTCGCCAGCGCGAAACACGGACTTGCGGGCAGGAACTGGACCACCCGTTTTACTTATGGGTGGATCACCCGGCTCGGTGTCTACCGTCTTACCGGAAACGAGCACAGGGCGACGGCGCATGCCAGCCGGTGAACGATGTCGGAAAGCCGTGTGCGGGAGAACTGCATGCACGGTTTGAAGCGGCGGGGACTGGAAACGGAACATCAGCCACTGCGCCAGTCCCCGACCCTGCTCAGAGTCCGATCGACCCCGAGCACGACCACCGGGCCAACTCCGCCTTGGAGCTGGCCGCTTAGAAGATCTCCACGGTTCGAGGGGATTGACGGCGCCGAGGCCCCTGATGGGCGAGACGACCGGATGTTGTCACCAGGTCGAAGACCGGTCTCCGCAGGTGATGGCGGCTGTATCGGACAGTGACCAAGCCATGACAGCCGGACCGGCAGAGAGCGGGTGGTCACAGTTGTTCGACCCGTCTTCACCCCTGTCACCCTGGTCATCCGGTCGTCGCCGTTCAGGGCATGTGCGGCCCGGAGACGTAGCTACCGTTCTTGTCGTACGGCCAGGCATTGGCGATGCATCCGTGCAGACCCTTGATCTGCTGCATCATGACGGGGGCCAGTTGTCCGGGACCTGCGCAGGTCATGTGGGTGAGGCCCAGGGCGTGTCCCATCTCGTGGTTGATGATCAGCGCACGGTACTCACGTATCGGTCCGTCGAACGTGGGCGAGCCCTTGATCCAGCGCTTGAGGTTCACCACCACACCGCCGGGAATCTCGCAGTTGTACTCGCCGTGGGTGCTCTGGTGGATCCCCGCCCAGCACAGTGCGTCGGCCGTCCCGGGTGTCGCGATCTTTATCATGAGGTCGTACGACTCCCCCGCACCCACCAACCGGAACGAGTTGTTCCCGCTGTGAGTCCAGCCCCGGGGGGCGGCGAGTATGTCGGCGATCTTCTCGGCTGCCTGATCCGGCGAAATGTCGAGCCCGCTCTCGACCTGCACCGCGTAGCGGATCAGATGCGCACCACGACCGACCTTCGCGCCACCGGCACGCGCGGTGATGAACGCGCCGCTGCCCGTCGGGGGGACGTCGATCTCGGTCGGGGTAGGGGTGGGCGTAGGAGTGGGCCTGGGCGAGTGGGTGACGTGCGCCGCGCTCGGCGGGGGCGCCTTACTCGATGCATCGCTTCGCCCGCCGTTCAGGAAGAACGTCACGGAGCCGAGCAGGCCGACGGCCGCCAGCGCCATGATCAGAAAACGCACGCCGAGGTGGCGCGGACCGCTCCGGCGGTGGGAGGACTGTTGGCGCCCACCGTGCCGGGGCTCTCTCAGCCGACGACTGCGATGGGAGGCCGAGCCATCGGTGGGCGATGTGGATTCCCGCTCTCGTGCCGAATACATGGCAGCCCAAACTGGCCATTTCAGATGATCACCCTGTGCTCGAATGATCACGAAAGGGTAACGACCGACTCCTCTTATGACCGTTCTGCCACAAGCCCGAAGAGGAGCTCTATCCAGAGCTGCCACCGAACGCGGTCCACCTACACTGTCGAGGTGTCGCGAGTCCTTATTGTCGAAGACGACCCGGATGTGCGTAACGCCGTTGACTTGGCGCTGCGGCATCAGGGCCACAACGTCAAGGCTGCCGGGACGGGCGAAGAGGGTCTGGAACAGCTCCACTCCTTCCGTCCGGACGTGGTGGTGCTCGACCTCATGCTGCCCGGCATGTCCGGCCTCGACGTCTGCCGCCGGATCAGGGACCGCGACCAGGTGCCGATCATCATCGTGACCGCCAAGGGCGACGACATCGACGTGGTCGTGGGGCTGGAGGCCGGCGCGGACGACTACGTGGTCAAGCCCGTGCAGGCCCGGGTGCTCGACGCGCGAATACGGGCCGTACTGCGCAGGCAGGCCCC
Source organism: Streptomyces sp. NPDC048417 (assembly GCF_040651615.1). NCBI lineage: Bacteria > Bacillati > Actinomycetota > Actinomycetes > Kitasatosporales > Streptomycetaceae > Streptomyces > Streptomyces sp. NPDC048417. The sequence continues at coordinate 112,927 of NZ_JBEZKI010000018.1, forward strand.
GTCGTTCGCCGACGGCGTCCGCCCCAGGGCGGAGTCGCACGGCAAACTGGTCATCGACCGGGCCGGGCTCGTGGTGACACACCACGGCTCACCTGTCGCGCTCGCTCCCTCAGAGCTTCGACTGCTGCTGACCCTGTCGGCCTCTCCCGGCCGGACGTTCAGCCGCCAGCAACTGCTGGAAGCGGTGTGGGAGCACAGCTACCACGGCGACATACGACTCGTGGACGCCTGTGTGATGCGACTCCGCAACAAGCTCGGTGAGCTGAGCGGGGATGCCCAGTACATCCAGACCGTACGTGGCTTCGGCTACCGGTTCGTCTCCCCGTGAACGGCAGGAAAGTCGCAGGGGCGCGCAAGGCCGAAGGCCGGCGCCCGACCGTACGCGAGCACGAGCCCGTCACCGTCGAGCGGGGCGCCAGGCCTGTGCGGTTCTTCCGGGCGCTCCTGGCGCACATCCCGCTTCCGCTGCGCGGACTGCGCGCACGCCTGGTGGCGGCCTTTGTCCTGGTGGCCGTCGTCAGCGCCCTGAGCACTGGGGCCCTCGCCTTCCGGGAGGCGCGCACGGGGGTGCTCCAGCAGAGCCAGGACTCGGTGATCCAGCAGTTCCGGAAGAGTGTCGACAGCGTGGCCCCTTACACACCCGCGACACCGAACCAGGGCGAACTGCAGGCCGCGGTGAACCATGTGCTCTACGACAACCCGTCGCAGGGCTGGCGGGTGATGGCGACGTACGGCAGCCTCCGCGCCTGGGCGCCGAGCGCTGATTTCGAGAAGCTGAGCCCGGAACTGCGCCGGACCGTGGCCACCACGAGCGCCACGGTGTTCCAGCGGGTCGACGTGGACGGGCGCCCCTGGCTGGTCGTCGGCACGCCGGTCGCTTACAGCAACAGCGATGACACAGAGTCCAGCCTCTCGGGTATGGCGATGTACCTGATGGTGTCGCAGGGCACCGAAGAGGGCTACGTCAAGGCGATGGTCAGCGGCATCGAGCGCGCCACCGTGGTGGCGCTGGCCCTCGCCGTCGTCCTGGCGCTACTGGCCGCGAGCGGCGTGCTCCGCCCCGTGCGGGCGCTGCGCCGGGCGACGCGCCGGATGGCCGAGGGGCATCTCGACGTCCGCCTGGCCGTCAACGGTTCCGACGAACTGGCGGAGCTCTCGCAGTCCTTCAACGACACGGCCGCCGCGCTGGAGCGATCGGTCGTGGAGCTGCGCCGCATGGAGGCCCGGGCGCGCCGCTTCGCCGCGGACGTCTCCCACGAACTGCGGACGCCACTCACGGCGATGGCAGCACTCACCGACGTGCTGGACGAGAACGCACTGCATCACGACCAGGAGACCGGCGAGGCGCTGCGGCTCATCAGCGAGGGAACCACGCGGCTGAGCGGGCTGGTGGAAGACCTGATGGAGATCTCCCGCTTCGACGCGGGCGCGATCAAACTCAACCTGGACGAGGTCGACTTGACCGAGTCCGTACGGCGCACCCTCGCCTCCCGTGCTTGGCAGGACCAGGTGGAGACCCACCTGCCCGGACCCGGCGTGCTCAGGGCGCGCGTGGATCCGCGCCGCCTCGATGTCGTCCTGGCCAATCTGGTCGGCAACGCGTTGCGGCACGGGGCCCCGCCGGTACGGCTGACCATGAGCGTGCGCAAGGAGCGAGCGGACGTGGCGTGGGCTGTCATCGAGGTGACCGACAGCGGCCCCGGGATCGCCGAGGAGGCAATGCCGTACATCTTCGAGCGCTTCTACAAGGCCGGTACCTCGCGGGCCAGGAGCAAGAGCAGCGGGCTCGGCCTGGCCATCACGGCGGAGAACGTGTACCTGCACGGCGGACGCATCAGCGCGGCGAACCTGCCCTGGGGCGGGGCGGCGTTCACCGTCGAACTCCCCCTGCACCGCGAGTCCTCGGCCCCTGACCACAACGCCTTCGCAGGTGCCCGGTGAGGCGCTCTCGCGTGCCGGTGTTGCTGACCGGGCTCGCGGCCGGGCTCGCGCTGGCGGGGTGCGGAGTCCCTTCGTCCGGCGTCATCCAGGCCGGCCCGGCGGCGAGCGGGATCGTCTCCCCCGGCGCGAAGCCCACGACAGGCACCGTCATCGCTCTCTACTTCATCCACGACGGTGATCTGAAGCCCTATCCGCGCAAGATCGACGACCCCGCGGACTTCCAATCCGTCCTGGACATGCTGTTCGACGGGCCGGACGAGCAGGAGTCCCGATCGGCCGCCACGAAGCTGCCCCGCCTGCCGGGCGCGCCCGACGTAGCGATCGACGGCGAGAACATCCTCAGCGTCCGACTCCCCAAAGACGCAGGCCACCCAGGGCATCTGGCCCTGATGCAGCTGACGTGCACCGTGGCCGGGGTTGCCAGGCCATTGACCGCAAAGCCCTCGAGCGGCCCGGGCGGCGGCGCCTCCGTGGCCCCTCCCGATACCAGGCACGACTCCCTCGCGCGCACGAAAGTCAAGGTGAGCGGGGACGGTTGGGCGACTGCACTGTCCGGGAACTCGTGCCCCGACCTGCTCCCGTCGTAGCGGGAGCCGGGACCGGTGGTCGGCCACCACGATCCGCAACCGCCGTGACGAGTGGAACCGACTCGGTGTCTTCGCCCGGCTCAAACAGATCGCGCTGGAGTCCTACGACCGGATCGTCGGCCTCGTCCTCGACCAGATCGCTGTCGACGGCTGCGTCACCAAGGGTCCCGGAGGCGGCGAGGCCGCCGGACGCTCACCGGTCGACCGCGGCAAACAGGGCCTCAACCGCTGGGCTATGACGGATGGACACGGCATTCCGCTGGGTCGTGTCCCGGCCGGTGCCTACCGTCACGACTCCCCGCTGCTCGCCTCGCCCCTGGACCGCCTGGACGACCTCGGGCCGTTGCCGGACGACATCACCGTGCACCTGGACGCCGGCTACGACTCGGACAAGACCCGCGCTCTGCTCAACGCATGCGGAACCCACGGCCGCATCGCGCACAGAGGCGAGAGGGCACCCATCCAGGCCGGCCGGCGGTGGCACGTCGAACGCACCCACGCCTGGCAGAACGCCTTCTACCGGCTCGCCCGCTGCCACCAGCGGCGCGCCACCGTGGTCGACGCACTCTTCGACCTCGCCGACACGGTCATAACCGTGCTCAGCATGATCCGACAGGCATGGACGACTCACCGCCGGGACGTACGCCCGAACTGCCGATCATGACCGCACGCCTTCCCTGCGACTTTCACGGACCCGAACCCGGCGGATCACGGAAGATGTCAGCCAGGGAAATCTTCTGAGCGTGAGCTGTATTGGAGCATATCGCCGGAGGAAAAGAAGAACGTTGATTCGCTTTGTCCGAGGCCGAGTCGTCCGCCACGTTCGTCAGAAATTTCCGGTTGACGTCAATTAGGTGATCGAGTGCTTTCCTGGCGGCGGCTAGGCTGTCAATTGTGGATGAAAGGCGGGTTCGCTCCTCTTCCATTGCCGTCAAGGCTTGCCGAGCTCTGTCGATGTTGGGCTGCGTCATACAGGGGGCCAACTGGGCGATGGTTCTGCTGGACATTCCGGCGGCCAGGAATACCTGAATCAGAGCCACCCGCTGGACGTGCTCGTCGTCGTAGCACCGCTGGCCGCTGGGGGACCTTGTGCTGACCAGCAAACCCTGCTGCTCGTAGTAGCGCAGCGATCGACGGCTTGCTCCTGTCCGGGTGGACAGTTCACCGATCCGCATCTCAACCCCTCGTGTGCATTGGGTCACAGTAACTTGCCCTTGACATCGATGTGAGCGTTTAGGTTAACCCCATGACTTGCGACCCGCCGTCCGGGTCTCGGGTCACCTGCATCTCGCGTTCGCGAGAGCACGAAAGGGAGAAGTCCATGATTAAGTTCGCTTTCATGATCAACCGTATCGATGGAATGACCTTCGAGGAATTCGTTGAGCATCACCGAGACCGCCACGCCCCGTTGTTTACCTCCATTCCGGAAGCACGGCAGTACGTGCGGAGGTACGCCGTCTCTCACCCGATACCCGCTGAAGGGTACCCCGGGCCGGCCTACGACGGTCTCACTGAAATCTGGTTTGAAAACTGGGCAGATCACGACGCCTTCTTCGCGTCTAAGAATTACAAGGAGTTGGTGAACCCGGACGAGAGTAAGTTCATCGATATGAATTCAGTGGCAGTAATGGTCACCGAAGAAAGGGTTGTGATCTAGCCCTTTGGGCTGCCCGCTCTGTGCCGCGGGCGATGCTGTGGGCCATCATCGTGATGGCGGCTCAGGTCGCCGATCGTTCCCGCTCTGGCCGTAGCCCATGTGGCATGGTTGGCCCTCTCTGCATACCTGAGGCTGTGAAAGCACAGTTACGGCAGTACGGGACAGGTCTCTCCAGCGATCGCAGAGCGTCGCAGCTCCGTGATCGCCAAGACCTGTGCCTGCTGCGCAGCCGAGGTGCCGCCACCAGCCCTATCTGCCCGCCCGGAAGCGTCCTCCACGCTCCCCGTTCCGCCCCAGGTGGCGCGGATGTGCGAGGGACTGCAGTGGGTCCACTGCAGCTCGTTGGTCTGTCTGTGCATTTCGGATTTCCAGTCCCTTTCAAGGCGGCGCTGCTGATGTGCAGCCGATAGGTACTGGAACTGCGAGAAATGTGTGGCTCTCATGCCCGTGGCGGATCAGTGGACCGCGGTGCTGGGCCGGGAACTGGACAGAGCCGCCGGTGACGTAAGCGCGGTCATGCCACATCGCGCGCTGAGGTCAATGCCAAGGCAGGGCACCCTGATGCAGGTCGACCTCGTTCCCGGCTTTTCAGCGCGCTGGACGCCGGCCTCTGGGCAGCGGTCTATCGGGTGTCTCCGTCGCGAGAAGTGTTCCGTACTCGTCGAGGAGTCCGCGCGGTGTTGCGGGGTGAGGCATGAGCATCGGAGGGTCCTCTCGCATCCGGGCGGCAGGTGCGATGCGGCATGCGGGTTGTGTGCGTGGGGGGAGGAGAGGTTACCGGCGTAGGGCTTCGGCCCGGACGCGGGCGCGGCGCCGTGGCGGACGCGAGGGCCGGATGGCGGGCGAGGGCGGCCTGCCAGGAGCGGGGGTGGGCGCGGTCGTCGAAGGAACCGTGGGCGCCGTGGTCGGTGGCCGGCGGGTTGTCGGCCGGGGTGAAGAGGTTGTCCGGACCCGCCGGCCGGGGCCGTCCGTCTGCTGGGAGTCGAAGCCGGTGCGGGCCAGGTAACGGTCCAGGACGGCCGGGGCGAGTGGTTGGCCCAGATGGTTCCGCCAGGACCGGTACGGCCCGTTCGGCGGCGGGCACCAGCAGCTCCGCGTCCTCGTGGTCGTACGTGTTGATCATGTCGATCACGACGAGTGCGCTACCGTCGCGCTGTCCGGGCCCGGGGCATGGTGAACCCTCGCCTCGTGCGGTCAGCCCCGCAGTCGGGGCAGGACCTTGGTCCGGTAGAAATCGAAGAAGCCCTGCTGGTCCTTGCCGATCTGGTTGACGTACACCATGTCGAACCCCGCGTCGACGTATGCGGACAGCGCCTCGACGTGAGCGTCCGGGTCGTCGCCGCAGGTGACGGCCTCAGCCACTTGCTCCTCGGTGACCAGTTGGGACGCCTGTTCGAAGTGGCGTGGGGTGGGCAGGACCTGCGGGAGTTCGCCGGGCAGCTGCTCGTTGGCCCACAGCCGGTGTGCGGTCCGGACCGCCTCCCGCTCGTCGGTGCCCCAGCACACCTTGAGGCCGCCGTACACCGGGTTCGTGCCGCCGCCACCGCGCCGGAACCGCTCCACCACGGACTGGTCCGGCGTCATCGTGATCAGGCCGTCCCCGAGCCGCGCGGCGACCTCGGCGGCCTGCGGGCCGAAGGCCGAGACGTCGATCGGCACCGGCTCGTCGGGCACCGTGTAGAGGCGGGCGTTCTCCACCGTGTAGTGCCTGCCGTGGTGGCTGATCTGCTCGCCGGTGAACAGCCGCCGGATGATCTGCAGTGCCTCTTCCAGCATCTCCAGACGCACCGGCGCCTCGGGCCAGACGGTACCGAGGATGTGCTCGTTCAGCGCCTCGCCCGTACCCACGCCCAACCGGAAGCGCCCGTCAAGCTGGACTGCGCTCGTGGCGGCCGCCTGGGCGATCACCGCGGGGTGCGTACGTACCAGCGGGCAGGTCACGGCCGTCTCCACGGGTAGCGAGACCGCCTGGGAGAGAGCGCCGATCACCGACCACACGAACGGGCTCTGGCCCTGGGCGTCGTGCCACGGGTGGTAGTGGTCGGAAATCCACAGGGCGTCGAATCCGGCCTGCTCCGCCATTCGCGCCTGCTCGACGAGCTCCGCCGGGCTGTGCTCCTCGCACGAGAGGAAATATCCGAAGCCTGCCATCGTGCCTCCTGAACCGCGTCCGTCTGGGTGACCGCTGCCGAGTACCCGGTGGCTGCCGAGTTGTGCATGGTGTCGCCGCCAGGAGGATGGGTACCGAGGACGGGGGCCTTCGCGGGCACGAAGGCCCAGGCCACAGCGAAGTCACGGAGGTGTCCATGGCGCTGCGCGCACTGCCCCGGAAGACCCTGCAAAACGTGCGGACCTGGCGGGACTGGCGCCGCGGCGACGATCTGCGGATCCCGGCCGACTCGACTGCGGTCGAGGACGCGAGCCGCCGCTTCCTGCTCTTCGGCGCCCTCCCGCTGTGGGTGGTGCCGGGCCTCGCCGACTGGTGGATGCACCGGCGGACCCGGATCGAGCACACCAGCGGAACCAAGGAGTCCGCGGTCCACGCCCTGATGATGACGGAGGCGGGGATCCCGGTGGTCATGGGCCTGCTGGCCCGCGTCAACCCGCTGGTGCTCAGCGTGATGGGCGGCGCCGCCCTCGCCCACGGGGCGACGGCCGTGTACGACGTGTCGCTGGCCGTCAAGGAGCGGGAGGTCCGCCCGATCGAGCAGCACATCCACAGCTTCCTGGAGGTGCTGCCGCTCACCGCGCTGGCCTTCACCGCCTGTCTGCACGCCGACCAGGTCCGCAAGACCCTGCGGGGCGGCCCGGACCCGCAGGACTGGCGGCTGCTGCCCAAGGAGCATCCGCTGCCCGCCGCGTACCTCGCGGGGCTCGCCGCGATCATCGCGGGCGGTGTCGCCCTGCCGTACGCCGAGGAACTCCGGCGCTGCCTGCGCGCCGCGGTGGGCGAGGGGAGCCGACGATGACAGCCAGCCGCCGGCGCCGACGCGGAACGGGTCGCCGATCCGCTGCCGCTACCGGACCGGCGGCAGCCGCCTGTGGTCCGGCGGCAGCCGCCCCAGGACCGGGGGCATCGCGACGCTGCCAGCCAGCGCGAACTTGATCGCGGCGCGCCTCAGGACGGCGCCCACCTGTCTGGGCGCCTCCACGATGGCCTGGCTGCGGTCCGGAGGGGCGTTCGGCGAGCCGTCATGAAGGAATTCGTTCGCCGATCCCGGCATCGCGCCGAGGGACCGTGCGGGAGGAGCTGCGCGGCCGTGACTGCGATGTATCGAGCCGCGCGAAGCAGGCGTCACGGGGAACGCGGTCTTGGTCCATCCGCAGATCGGCCGGGGACGGGACGACACCTTGCGGGGCACCGCGGAGCTCGGCGGCGCGGTAGCCGGTGGTGCCGAGTTCGGCTGTGTCGATGACGACCGGAAGGGGACCGAAGTCGACGGGCGGCGGGCCGACCTCGCAGTCAAAGGTGCCCCACCTGGCATGCGGAGCCTCCCAGTTCGTCTGGTGGCCCGTTGCGCCTCCGGTCGGTGACGTGACCGAGCCGCTGATGTCCGGCGCGTTCGACTCGACCCTGCACATCAGCTTCGACGTTCGCGGCGGCCTGCTGATGCGGCAGACCCACCACTGGGCCGCGCTGGTCTTCGTCGCCGCGATGTACGAGGCACGGCAGACCGTGGGCGTGTTCCCCAGGTAGCCGGCCACTTCCCGGACGGCTCGTTCACCGCGCCGTCCGCGGGCGGTGCGGGACTCCGCGGCGACGGGCTCGTCCACGCCGAGCACGACGGCGGCGGAGGCCAGGACACGCGGCGGCACGTGGCAGTGGAGCCTCCCGGAGAAGGGCGAACGCGGCGGCGTGACCCGGCAGGCCGTAGCTCGGGCGAACCGAGGCCCCAGGGCTCCGCTCCCTGCCCAATGACATGGAGGCCGCGGATAGCGGCGGGAAATTCGCCGCCGCACAGCTGGCGGTGCCGGGCAACCGCGGCACTTTCGGCTGGGTGCGATCGCCATGTCGACCGGCTCCCGTGGTGTGTCGTGTCCCTCCGGGGTACTCGGCCAGGGCGGCCGACACGGCCGGCAGGTTGACACCCGCATCAACGCAAGGGACGGAGTGATGACGATGGCCAGCGCCACGGAGACCGGAAACATCACCGGAACTGCCGACAAGGACTACAACCTTCTCTGGTACGTCGAGAGCTGCCTGGAGAACGCCCTGCGGCTGGACACTTACATCAAGGACGCCGAGCGGGCGAAGGACGCACAATTGGTCGAGTTGTTCACCAAAGCACAGGCTGACAGCCGCAAGGGCGCGGACCTGGGCAAGGCAATGCTGCGCAGCCGCTTGAGCGGCTGATTCCCGGCAGCGGCGGCTTCCTCCGGGCCCATTCGGCACTCCCGGCCCATTCGGCACAACCCGCCGATGGTCCGACAGCAAAGGCCCCGGAAGTCGAGGCCCCGGGGAAGCCCGGGGTCGGCCTCTCATCCTCTCATCCTCCATAGGGCGGGTCACGGCCGGGCGGGATCCGCTCTACGGGTACGACGCCGAAGCCACCTACGGCGGTGGATCTCCTATCGGGCCCGACGGGTCCAGTTCCGTGCGCATTGCGACGGAGACGACCGAGGGCCGAAGACGCAACCTGCGCGCAGGTGAGAAAGGGAGCCTGAGCCATGAAAGCAGTGACCTGGCAAGGGCGGCGGGACGTCCGGGTGGAGGATGTACCCGACCCACGCATCGAGCAGCCGACGGATGCCGTCATCCGTATCACGTCGACCGGCCTGTGCGGTTCGGACCTGCACCTCTACGAGGTGCTCACGCCGTTCATGACTCCGGGCGACATCCTCGGCCACGAACCGATGGGCGTGGTCGAGGAAACCGGCGCACAGGTCACGAACCTACGCTCGGGCGACCGCGTAGTGGTGCCGTTCCAGATCTCCTGCGGGCACTGCTTCATGTGCTCGGCGGGCCTGATGACACAGTGCGAGACCACTCAGGTGACCGGCGAGGGAATGGGGGCCGCCCTGTTCGGATACACCCGTCTGTACGGTGCGGTGCCCGGCGCCCAGGCCGAATACCTGCGCGTACCACAGGCACAGTTCGGGCCCATCAAGGTGCCCGACGGGCCCCCCGACGACCGCTTCGTCTACCTCTCCGATGTGCTCCCCACCGCCTGGCAGGCCGTGGCGTACGCCGCGGTGCCGCCCGGCGGCACTCTCGCCGTCCTGGGGCTCGGCCCCATCGGCGACATGTGCTGCCGCATCGCCCAAGCCCAGGGCGTGGAGCGGGTGTTCGGCGTCGACCTCGTGCCCGAGCGGCTCGCACGGGCCAGTCGCAGGGGCACCGCAGCCTACGACCTGCGGGTCTATGAAGACGAGAAGGAACTGGTCCAGGCGATCCGGGACGAGACCGGAGGCCGGGGCCCGGACGCCGTGATCGACGCCGTCGGCACCGAAGCCCACGGCAGCGCGGCCGCCAAGCTGGCCCAGACCGCTACCGGGCTGCTGCCCCGTAAGCTCAGCGCCCCGCTGGCCGAACGCTTCTCCGTCGACCGTCTCGGCGCCCTCCGCATGGCCATCGACCTGGTTCGCCGCGGCGGAACGATCTCGCTCAGCGGTGTGTACGGCGGTATGGCCGACCCGATGCCGATGCTCACCCTGTTCGACAAACAGATCCAGCTACGCATGGGGCAGGCCAACGTCCGCCGCTGGACCGACTCGATCATGCCCTACCTCATGGACGGGGACCCGCTCGGTGTCGACGACTTCGCCACGCACCGGCTTCCCCTCACGGACGCCACGCGCGCGTACGACATGTTCCAGCGCAAGCAGGACGGCGCGGTCAAGATCCTCATGCAGCCCTAGGTGTACTGACCCGGGAGGTTGTGGACGGGTCAGCCAGGTCTCGGCTGAGGGATCTTGAACAGGTGAGGGCCTTCCGGTTCGGTGTGGATTGCGACGTCTACACCAAGCGAAAGGCCCTGGCGGGCGCCAAGCGCCGTGGTGAGGTCACGTCTCCTGCGGGCGGCGGGCGGGAGTCAGGGCTTCCTGTGTCGCGGCCCACGAGGCGAGCAGACGCAGGCCCTCTTCGGAGGGTGTGCCGGGTTCGGCGGTGTAGATGGTCAGGGTGAGGCCGGGTTCGGCCGCCATCTCCAGGCCCTCGAAGGCGAGGGTGAGGTCGCCGACGGCGTGGTGGTGGAAGTTCTTGGTGCCGGTGCCGTGGTGGCGGACGTTGTGGGCTCCCCAGCGGGTGCGGAACTCGTCGCTGCGGGTGGACAGCTCGCCGACAAGGTCATGGAGATCCTTGTCGTGGGGGTTGCGGCCGGCCTCGGTGCGCAGGATGGCGACGGTGACGTCGGCGGCGAGGTCCCAGTCGGGGTAGAAGCGGCGGGAGACGGCGTCCAGGAAGGTGAAGCGGGCGAGGTTCGCCTGGTTGTGGGCGCTTGCGTAGACGTCGCTGTAGAAGGCGAGGGCGAGCGCGTTGGCGGCGAGGATGTCCATCCGGCCGTTGCGGACGAACGCGGGGCCGGCCGTGATCGCGTCGAGCGTCCACTGCAGGCTGCGGTGCGGGGTCCAATGCCGGGCGGGGCGCCGGCGCCGGGGACGGGTGAGGGCGTCGGAGCCGTCGGCGGCCTGTGCCAGATGGAGGAGGTGGGACCGTTCGGCGTCGTCGAGCCGGAGGGCGCGGGCGACGGACTCGAGGACGGCGGGGGAGACGCCTGCGAGGTTGCCGCGTTCGAGCTTGGCGTAGTACTCCACGCTCATGTCGGCGAGGGCTGCGACCTCGCTGCGGCGCAGGCCGGGGACGCGGCGCCGGGTCCCTGAGGGCAGTCCGGCCTGCTCGGGGGTGATCTTGGCTCGCCGCGAGGTGAGGAACTCGCGGACCTCGTGCTGGTTGCCCACGCTTCGACCGTACGCGCAGCGGGCCGCGGGAGGGATGCACTGCTGGTACACGCATCGACGGTGACTGGTTGACCGCCATGAAGGGCGGTTCCCTGGTGGACGTGGTGCTCTTCCCTGGCTGTCCGCCAGAGGGGAGGAGGCCGCCCGACCCTGGTGCGCGATGCCTCGCGTCTCGGGGCCGGTCGCACGCGGACCGCCGCAGCGGTCCGACCTCACGTACGCAAAGGAACCCCTCATGCGCGGCGCAGTGATCCACGCCCCCGGTGACGTCCGCTTCGAGACGCTGGACGACCCGAAGGTCCTCCACCCCACAGATGCGATCATCCGTACGGCCGTCACCTGCGTGTGCGGCTCCGACCTGTGGCCTTGGCGCGGCCTGGAGCCGATCGGCGACGCCCATCCGATGGGCCACGAGTACGTCGGTTTCGTCGAGGAGGTCGGCTCCGAGGTCACGTCCGTGAAGCCGGGCCAGTTCGTCGTCGGCTCGTTCGCGACCTCGGACAACACCTGTGCCAACTGCCGTAACGGCTTCCAGTCCAACTGCCTGCACCGCGAGTTCATGAGTACCTGCCAGGCCGACTACGTCCGCATCCCCAACGCCCAGGGCACCCTGGTCGCCACCGAACAGGTGCCGCCCGAGGACCTGTGGCCCGGTCTGCTGGCCGTCTCGGACGTCATGGGCACCGGCTGGTGGGCCGCCGACGCCGCCGAGGTGAAGGCCGGCTCGACCGCCGTGGTCGTCGGCGACGGCGCGGTCGGCCTGTGCGCGGTCATCGCGGCCAAGGAAGTGGGCGCGGAGCGGATCATCGCGATGAGCCGCCACGAGTCCCGGCAGAAGCTGGCCCGCGAGTTCGGCGCCACCGACATCGTCACCGAGCGTGGCGAGGAGGGCATCGCCCGGATCAAGGACCTGACCGGCGGAATCGGAGCCGACAGCGTCCTGGAGTGCGTAGGCACCGCCCAGGCCATGCAGCAGGCCCTTCACTCCGCACGGCCCGGCGGCAACGTCGGCTTCGTCGGCGTCCCCCACGAGGTCGCGATCGACGGCCAGGAACTGTTCTTCTCCCACGTCGGCCTCCGTGGCGGCCCCGCCCCCGTGCGCCGCTACCTTCCCGACCTGATCGACCGTGTCGTGGCCGGCCGGATCGACCCGGGCAAGGTCTTCGACCTCACCCTGCCCCTGGACCAGGTCGCCGAGGGATACAAGGCGATGGACGAGCGCAGTGCCATCAAGGCACTCCTCAAGCCCTGACCCCGTACGTTCTCGTCCCGCCGGGGCCGGACGCCCGGCCCCGGCCCTCCAGAGGAGGACCCCAGCGTTTGACCACGTACGCTCTCATCGGTGCCGGCCCCGGCCTCGGTCTGGCCACCGCCCGGCGCTTCGGCACCGCCGGCCACGGTGTCGCCCTTATCGCCCGCAGCGCCGAACACCTTCACCATCTGACGGATGAGCTCCGCCGCGACGGCATCCAGGCCCGCGGCTTCCCCGCGGACGTCCTGGACCCGGCAGCGCTCGTCGCAGCCCTTCGGGACGTGGCCGAGGCGCTCGGGCAGATCGAGATCCTGCAGTACAGCCCGATGCCGGGCGCCGACTTCATGAAACCGGTCCTCGACACCACCGTCGACGACCTGGAGGACCCGCTCGCCTTCTCCGTGAAGGGCCCGGTGACCTGCGTGAACGCGGTCCTTCCCGGTATGCGTGCCCTGGGGCGCGGCACCCTTCTCTTCGTCAACGGCGGCAGCGCGGTGCGCCCGCACCCCGAGCGGGCCGGCACCTCGATCGCGTTCGCCGCCGAGAGTACCTACGCCCGCATGCTCCACGACGCGCTCGCCGCGGAGAATATCCACGCCGCGCAACTGATCATCCCTGGCGCGATCCGGCCCGACGCCGAGCACAGCAGCCCCCACGTACTGGCCGAGCGCCTGTACGCCCTGCACACCGAGCGGGACGGCTTTCGCCACTACGCCGAGCCGATGCCCGAGTGACGGAAAGGCGATGGACATGTCTCCAGCGCCCCGTCCGGGCGTGCGACTTGGGCCGGTCCTGCCGGCGATTGCGGCGGCCGTGGGACTGCTGGCCCTGACCACCTGCTCCGGCAGCGGGCAGACCGCCGACCACTCCGCCCCGGCGACCTCCTCCGGGCGCCCCCGGACGACCAGCACCCAGCCCGCCACACCGTCCGACAGGAGCAGCGACGTGCGCATCCAGCTCACCCTCGACGGACACCCGGTCCAAGCCACCCTGAACGACAGCCTCGCCGCCCGTGACTTCGCCGCGCTGCTGCCGCTCTCCCTCGACCTCGAGAACTTCCCCCGGACCGAGAGGGTCGCCGACCTTCCGAGGGAACTGGACATCTCCGGCGCGCCGGACGCGCCCACCCCGCAGGCGGGGGACCTGGCTCACTACACGCCTGGCGCAGCCTGGCCCTCTTCTACCGCGACGGTGAGGTGTCCCCGGGCCTGGTCATCCTCGGGCATCTCGACGACAGCCAGGACATCGACCGGCTGGCCACCGCCGACCGCGTCACCATCGAATCCCTGACCTGACCCGGCCTTCACACCTACTCGTCCTACCGCCCCGCCCACCCGCACCGCACCGCACGGAAAAGGGGAAAGCTCCCTTGAACCCCACGTACGACTTCACCGGCCAGGTCGCCTTCGTCACCGGAGCCTCCTCCGGCATGGGCCTGGCCACCGCCCGTGCCTTCGCCGAAGCCGGCGCCGCAGTCGGCCTCGCCGACATCGATGAAGCCGCCCTCGATGCGGCGGTACGGCAGCTCACCGGCGAAGGCCACCGGGCGCTCGCCCTGATCTGTGACGTCACCGACGAGTCCCAGGTGGCCGCTGCCGTCGACCGCACGGTGGAGACCTTCGGCCCCCTGGACATGGCCTACAACAACGCCGGCGTCCAGATTCCGCCCGCCGATGCCGCCGTGGAACCGGCCGAGGTTTTCGACCGCGTCCACGCCATCAACCTGCGCGGTATCTGGGCGAGCATGAAGCACGAGCTGCGTCACATGCGCACCCAAGGGAGCGGAGCGATCGTCAACTGCTCGTCCCTCGGCGGCCTCGTCGGGATCCCCGGCCGCGCCTCGTACCACGCCTCCAAGCACGGCGTGATCGGCCTGACCGGCAGCGCCGCCCTGGAATACGCCCCGCGCGGCATCCGCATCAACGCGATCTGCCCCGGCACCATCGACACTCCCATGGTCAGCGACATGATCGCCAAGGGGGAACTCGACCGCGCCGAGGCCGAAGCGAATCAGCCGATCAACCGTCTCGGCACCACCGACGAGATCGCGCAGGCCGTCCTGTGGCTGTGCAGCCCGGGAGCGGGTTTCGTGGTCGGCGTCGCGCTGCCCGTCGACGGCGGCTATGTCGCCCAGTGACCACAGAGCCGGCGAGCGGCTGCCTTCGCGACGCCGACCCGATATACGCAACAAGGAGTGACGACATGCCCAAGCAGTCCGCCCCCAAGGAGCTGGAGACGATCGCGCCCAAGCTCGTCGAGGTCACCGACGAAGTGCTCTTCGGTGACGTGTGGGAGCGTCCCGGGCTCTCACCGCGCGACCGCAGCCTGGTGACCGTCAGTGTTTTGGCCGCCCTGTACCGCAGCGAGCAGTTGCCCTACCACCTGGGCGTTGCGCTGGAGAACGGCCTGAGCGTCGAAGAGCTGTCCGAGGCCATCACCCACCTGGCCTTCTACGCCGGTTGGCCCAACGCCATGACCGCGATCAACCAGCTCAAGAAGCTCGCCGACGAGAGCGACGCCTGACACCCCCTCCCGCACCAGCACAGCAAGGAACACCTTCCGTGGAACACATCACGCAGACCCCGACCGCCAAGGCCCCCGCCGAGCGCTTCACCGGCGACGTCTACCTCAACATGATCGAGACCCCTGTCGAACCGGCTCGACTGGCGACCGCCCTGGTCCGCTTCACCCCCGGTGCCCGCACCAACTGGCACTCCCACGCCCATGGCCAGACGCTCTACATCACAGTCGGCGTCGGCCTTGTCGGCACCCGCGACGGCGACGTCGCACGCGTCAGCGCCGGCCAGACCGTCAAGTGCCCGCCCGGGGAGGAGCACTGGCACGGCGGCACCGACACGACCCTCATGGCGCACATCGCCATGGTCGTCGGCGACGCCGACGGGGACGGCACCACCTGGATGGAACCGGTGACCGACGAGCAGTACGCCGCGGCGCTCGCCACCGTCACTCGCTGAGGGCGAGCAGGAGGACGGCCGGCTCCGAACCGGTCCGGGTGAGGCGCCGCCCACACCCACCCAGCCGCGCACGAACAGGTGTCAGTGTGCAGAGGCCGACGACGCACTCGTTGACTGCGACTGCGACTGCGACTGCGACTGCGACTGTGGCTGCGGCTTCGCGCTGGTCCAATGGCGCGGTAGCCGCGGCGCCGCCGCGCTTGCCCTCAGGCGGACCCGCGAGGCGACCTCCGACGACGTCCTGGAGATCGGCCTGTACGAGTCGGCGTCGTCATCGAGCCGCAGGCCGCGCTGACCGCCCGCCGGGTGACCGAGCACGAGCAGGATCGTTAACAGGCGACGGCCACCAACCCCCTTCGGGCTGCACCGCCTGCTGCTACCGGGGGACGGCGAGTGATTGTGGGGGGTCCGCCCTCGTTCGGCCGACAGCGCGGGCAGCGCCTCGGCTGTGCCGGGGAGCGGTCACCGATCAGCGGCGCCGAGGCCGATCAGCTCCTCGGTGACGGACCACAGCCGCCGCGCGGCGTCATCGTCCAGTCCCACCGCACCCGGCTCGGTGAGTTGCCCTCTTTCGTAGTACAGGCCGGTCCTGCCGGTGAGCGTGGAGTCCAGCGCCACACGGAGCAGCCCGGTGGCGGCCTCGTCCGGAGAGATCAGCCCCTGGCGGAACACCGGGTAGAGATGGCGCAGCACCGGGCGGTCGAACATCGACTGCACCATCGGTGTGTCGACGGTCCCGGGATGCGCGGCGCTGACGTCCACCCTCGTTCCCGCGAGTCGGCGGGCCAGCTCGCGGGCGTAGAGGATGTTCGCCAGTTTCGACCGGTTGTAGGCGAGGAGGGGCCGGAACTTCCCCTGAGCCATCATCAGGTCATCGAAGTCGAGGCCGCCCTTGACGCGGCGGTGCGCTTCGGACGCGACCAGGACGATGCGGCTCGGGGCGCTTGCCCGCAGCCGATCGGTGAGCAGCCGGGCCAGCAGTGCATGCCCGAGGTGGTTGACGCCGAACGTCGTCTCGAAGCCGTCGGCCGTCTCGGTCCGAGTGCCGCGCCCCGCGTAGCCGGCGACGCAGAGCAGGAGATCGAGCCGAAGCCAGCGGTCCAGTACGGTGGCCGCTGCCTGGCGCACCGAGGCGAGGCCGGCGAGGTCCAGGTCCACGACGTGGACCTCCTTGTTGCCCGTGGTCTGCACGATCTCGTCCCGGACTCGTCCGCCCTTGGCCCGATTGCGGGCGGTGATGAGGGTGACCGCCCCGGTCGCGGCGAGTTGGGCGGCGACCGACCGGCCGACGCCGTCGCTCGCGCCGGTGACCAGGGCCACCTTGGCCCGCATGTCGAGCGCCGCGGCCGGCGCTTCCACGCGTTGCAGCCGATTTCCGATCTGACGATTCATGGTCTCAGTCCGTTCCGGGCGCCTCGGCCCACAGCGGTCCGAGGCGGCGGGCTGAGCGCCGCACCTCGGAGTAGGAGCGGATGGAACTCTTGGCATCGTTCATGGGGTTGACCCCGAGGACCCTGGAAATGGCCACGCGGGCCATCATCCACGGGCTCTGGTAGCGCACTTGGCTGCTGATCCAGGTCAGCGCGTCCGCCTCGGGCTTCCAGGCCGCCTCGAAGCGGGCGCCCGTGGTCGCCAGTGGTCCGGAGGTCAGCGCCTGGTCGAACACCATCGCCGATTCCAGGGCCGCGTTGCCGCCCTGGCCGATCGGGGGGAAGGCCGCTGCGGCGTCGCCGATCAGCACCGCCCGGCCGCCGTGCAGCTGCGAGCAGGTCAGCCGCTGGCCCAGGTGGACGGCCTTGCGGCGGGAGAACTCGGCGACGGCCTGCTCGCTCGTCAGGTCCAGGGCGCGTGGGACGTTCCGGCGAAGCCACGCGGTGGCCTCTTCGGCCGAGGCGAAGGTGTGCGGCTTGTTCACCCCGACGACGCAGATCCAGCGGACGCCGTCCGGCCTGGACTCGTCGATGGTCACCCCGGCGAGGGTGAGCGGGCTCATCGCCAGCCCTTGCAGGTAGTGCTTGTCCAACGTGTCGCCGACCTGGTCGAGTTCCAGGATGAGCCCGTAGTTGGGGACGGCAGAGGTCTCGACGGTGAATCCTTCGACCTGATCCTGCATCGCCCTGCGGACCGCAGAGCCCGCGCCGTCGGAGCCGATGACGAGGCCGAAGGACTGCCCGGCCACCTTGCCGGCGTGCACGTCCACGTCCTCGGCGCGGATGCCGCGGTGGAAGACGACATCGACCAGATCGCGGTGGCGCTCCTCGGCAAGGGACATGAGCGCCCGCATGATGTCACCGCGCGAGCCGATCCAACCCGGCTCCGACCAGGGGTCGAGGATCCGGCCGCGGTTCCTGATGCCGTGGAACGGGGTCATGTGGGCGTCGAAGTGGGCGACGGCGTCGATGTGCCGCACCGCCTTCAGCCCATGGCCGGTGAGGTCGATCGGGTAGGAGCGGTCGGGGTTGAAGCGCGGCATGCCCTGGGGGTGGCCGTCACGCTCGAACACCGTGCTGCGGATCCCGCGCCGGGCCAGCGCGATGGCCGCCGTCAGCCCGCCCGGACCGCCTCCGATGATCGCGATGTCTGCCATCGTCGCACCCTCCTCGTTGATTTCAGATCAATGATAAGGGATCAGCTAAACTTGGGGAACGTGACCACCAGCCGAGCGGAACGCGCCGCCTCCACCAGGAACAAGTTGCTCGTCGCGGCGGTCGAGCAGTTCCTCGACAAGCCCTACGACGAGGTGTCCGTCCACGCCCTCGCCGACGCCGCTGGAGTTGCCTACGGGCTGGTCTCCCACCACTTCGGCAATAAGCGGGGCATCCTCCTGGAGGCCGTGCGAGAGATCGCTCGCCGCTTCGAACAGGGCCTGCCCCCGCCCGGCCCCACCGCCGACCGAATCCGGTACCTCACCGAGGACCACTTCGCCTCCATCCAGCGCGATCCGGACGCCTACCTCGGGCTGATCCTCGGTGCGGACCCGGACACCCGCGCCATCCTCAACGCCTCACGGCAGTTGGCCGTCCGGAGCCTCGGCGAGGTCCTCGGCCTCGACCCGGACCGGCCCGCGGTGCGGGTGGTCCTGCGCTCCTGGATCGGCTCAGTCCTGGAGGCCGCGGCGGGCTGGCTCCAGGAGGGGCGTCCGATCCCCGCGGACGACCTTGTCGAGATGCTCGTCGCCACTCTCGCCGGGCTGCTGCGCCAGGCCGCCCGCCTCGACCCCGAAATCGACGTGACCGCGGCCCTCTCCGACTGGGACCGGCCCGACTGACGGCTGAGGCCCGGTCAGGCGAGTCCAACTCGCAGAGGTGGGCCATGAGCTGCACCTCAAAGACAAACCCGGGCCTGCCTCAGAGCCGCCTCAGGCAGGCCCTTCAGCCCGTCGCAGACGAGCAACAGGACGCCTTCCACAACGCGGTTGCGGATCTCGGTGAAGACCTGCAGCCAGTCCTTGGCGCCCTCGCCGCCGTCGCCGGCCCAGATGCCCAGAATGTCGCGGGTGCCCTCGACAGCGACCGCGACCGCGAGGTGGATCGGGTTTCTTCCATGCCGGTCAGCCGGCGCCGTCGCTTCCTGACGAGCTGTGGCTCGAAGCCGCCGTCGGTGTCGCGGGGCACAGCTGTCTCCACCGGCCCCACATCGTTCAGCACGGTCTTGGACCGCTTCCCGTTGCGGCAGTGGCCGCCGTTCTTCCCGGCCGCGTCGCGCTTCGCACAGCCGAGGAGATCGGCGATCTCGTCCTCCAGGGCGAATTCCAACGCCCGTTGGTCAGCTGTGCGGCAGCCCGCCCTCACCGGTCAACTGCAGTCCCCCGGCACGGGCCCGCTCGACCAGCATCCCGACCAACTGGTCATCAACGGCCGCAGCCGCGCCGACCGCCTTCGACTGGGACGACGCCTCGGCCTTTGGGTCAGCGCTCCGCGTGCCCCGCATGGTGGCGCGCGAGGTGGCGGCGCAGCAGATCGCGTCCGTAGTCACCGCCGTTGGGGGTTCGCACGATGGTGTGCACGTGGAACGGCTCGGGCTGTGGGTTGTCGAGGAAGACCCCCTGATGGCAGTCGTACTCGATCATGAGGACGGGGCTGTGGATCCGGTAGTAGAAGGGGTCGTCGTCGCCTGCTCGGCCGATCCAGGCGAGGTGGGTGTCGTCCAGGTGGCGCTCGACCTCCGCCAGCAACGCGTCGGCGGGGCCGCTCGGCAGCCGGTGCGCGTAGGTGCTCACCAGGTTGAGCAGCAGGTCCCGCTGCGGGAGTGTCAGGCCGTCGGTTCGCAGTCCTTCGTAGGGGATGACGCGGTTGTCCTGGCCGGCGCCGCCCAGGTGCCTGCCGTCGGCCGGGCCGGCGAGTTCGGGTGGGAGGTCCTGCGTCCGCATCGACTCGTACAGCACGGCCAGACGTTCCTGTTCGGGACGCAGGCTGCGCCGCAGTTCGAGCCCGGCGTCGCGCTGCGCGTCGAAGAGGCGGAGCCCCTTGTACGTACCCCGGTCGGCCTCCGCGGGCTCCGCGCCCATGAAGGTCGGCGTGAGCACCAGTTGGCGGCCGAGGACGAAGCAGTGCACGTCGAGGTGGTGCCCCCACAGCTGCCATCCCCACGGCTCGGTCGGGGACGGAGTGCCGAACAGGGCGAAGTAATAGCCGTATTCCGTCAGAGTGTCGCGGTACTGGTCGATCAACTCGCCGAGCGCGGCGTTGAGTTTCATCGCCGTCCGGGTGTCGGCGAACCCGGTGGCGGAGAGACACGCTTCGACGATCGCCAGTGCGCGGTCCCGTTGCCCGGGCTCGATGTCCTCCAGGCGAAGACCGTGCGGGTCCCACGTGGGGAATGCGTTGATCCACATGCGCCACTCGGCCGCGTCGACCTCGAAGCGAACGGCCTTGAGCTGCTCGGAGGTGAGGCTGTCGAGAAAGACCGAGGCGGCTTTCGCGGCGGGCTCCGGATTCCAGCCGGTGTCCCGGAGGGCGTACAGGTCGGGGACGACATGTCCGTCCGTGGTGATACCGACGAACGGCTCCTCGGCCGCTTTGGGCACCTGCGGCAACAGTGAATGAAACTCCGGGGGGATGACCGACAGGTCCATCTCGCCGCGGGTGAGCGGCAGCATTCCGTCGGGGTACGGCCCGAAGCCCCGATAGCGCGCCTTCTCGTATGAGGGTTCCGTCATGAGAGGTACTGCCTTTCAGGAGTTCGACGCCATCGCCGAACGGACTTCGCCGAAGCGGCCGGCCGCCGCGGTGGAGAGAAGCTGCGTGTCGGTGGAGATGGTGATCATCCGGAATCCCATCTCAGCGCACTCGATCACCTGCTGGGTGGTACCGCAGTGGATACCGGGGACCGTGTCGTGCCGCGCGCAGGCGTCGAGGATCTTGGCAATCGCCTCGGCGTGCACTCCGGGTACGACGCCCAGTGCGGGCGGGACTCCCAGGCCGGCCGCGAGGTCGGCAGGGCCCACGTAGACGGCGTCCACACCCGGTACGGAGCAGATGTCGTCGATGTTGTCCACGGCGGACGCACTCTCGGCCATGACGACGCACGCGCCCTCGGCGAAGGCCCGTGTCCTGCCGCTGCCTGCGGTGCGGATCGGCCCGATGCTGCGGTCGCCGCGCGGCGGATACCGGCAGGACCGTACCGCTCGCTCGGCGTCGGACCCGTCGTTGACCAGCGGGACGATGACGCCCTCGGCGCCGCTGTCCAAGGCCTTGCTGATCAGGCTGGGCTCGTTCGCCGCGACGCGGACCAGGGGCGTGGCGCCGCCCGCGGCGACAGCGATCAGGCTCGCGACCAGGCTCTCGTCGTTGACGATGCCGTGCTGCTGGTCGAGACATACGTAGTCGTGGCCCACCAGGGCCAGGCTCTCGGCGACCACCGGGGTGTTCAGCGTCGTCCAGGAGCCGAGCGTCGTGGCGCCCTCCGACCAGGCGGTGATAAGCGTGCTCATGATGTGACTCCGTGCGTGGGGATCATCCTGGCGGCCGGTTTACAGTGCGAGATGCGTCGTATTGGCTGCCCCGCGCAGCTCGACGGAACGGTCCCAGGGGTCTTCCTCGGTGCTCGTCTGCTCCGGCGGAGGCGTGAGGATCGTGAGGTGCCGCTCGAATTCCGCGCCCGCGTTCCACTGCCGGTGGGGAACGCCGGCCGGCAGAACGACGAGCTGCTGCGGACCGACGGTGAATTCCTTCAGCCCGATCTGCACACCGAGCAGACCCTCGAGCACCAGGTAGAACTGGTCGAATGCGTGCGTGTGGAGGCTTGGGCCGGCTGCCCCCGCGGGCAGCCCTCCGACATAGATGAGCGCGTTCTTGGAGGCCGGGTCCTGCCCGCGCCCGATGACGTGCTCGTGTCCGATGAGGGATGTGACCGTCATTCCACCGTCGAGTGTCAGCGTCTGATCCGCGGCGGGTGCGACCACGGCATAAGGAAGGCCATGCGCGTCATCCGACTCGGTGAATTCGAGCATCGGCCGGATTCCGGCGTTGCCGGGAGCGAGCACCTCCAGGTGCACTTCGGTCTCGCTCCCCTCGTTCCAGTTGTGATGGGGGACGCCGGCCGGAATGAACACCGCGGAGCCGGTGGCGGCCTTGTGTACGTCCTTTCCCAGCTTGATGGTCACCTCTCCCTCGGTGACGAAGTACAGCTGGTCCACAGGATGAGCGTGGTTCCGGGGCCCCTGCGCGCCGGACGGGACGACAGTGGCGATCAGGGTGCAGGTCTCGCCGCTGTAAAGGATCTTGCCCTTGTATCCCTTTTCGTCGGATATTTCCGCAGAGTCGAAATCAATCGGCCTTATGTACTTCATGTCGCTCTCCAGGATGGACGGGGAATCTCGGCTGACTCACTGTGCGATATGTAGCGTATCGCTCTGCGATACAGACGCTAGACCGCCGACACTGGACCGTCAAGCCGAGCGCCGAACTGCCAAAATGGAGGGCGTGACCGAATCAGCTGAGGACGTGCGTGCCGAACAGGCGCGGGTGGGCCGGGACGACGGCGAGCGCCCGGGCGGAGTCCAGCCGATCCAGGCGGTGCAGAAGGCCGTCGCCATACTGAACCTGTTCACGGTCCAGGAGTCAGAACTCACGCTCGGGGAGATAGCCGCCCGCCTCGGCATGTCCCGGGCGACCGCGCACCGGTACCTGATCACTCTGCGGGCCACCAACCTGCTCGCCTACGAGCCCTCCCGGGGGGTGTACTCGCTCGGCGTCAAGACACTGGACTACGCGTCGGTGGTGCAGGAGGCGGCGCTGTTCACCAGCGCCTTCGTCCGCCGTGCCGAACCAGTCCTGCGGAGGCTCTCCGAGGAGACGAACTACACCTCCGTGGCCTCCGCCTGGAACGGCGAAAGCCCCGTTCTGGTCCGCATCGGCACTCCGGTACGGCGGATGGTCATGATCGCGATGCCGCTGTACTCCGCCCTTCCGGTCTTCGACTCGGCGCAGGGCCGGATATTCCTGGCGTTCTCCGAGGACGCACGACGAACCCACGCCGCGAATCCGCGCCTTCGCGAACTCGAACCCGAGCTCCAACGCGCCCGCGAGGAGAAGTTCGTCTCCCACGACGTGCCGACCGACGGTGGCACCACCACCATGGCCGTTCCCGTCCTCGTCGACGACACGCTGGTCGGAGTGATCGCGACGCTCGCCTTCCAGACCACCCTGCAGGAACCAGATCTGATCCCGATCAGGAAGGAACTGAACCGGGCCGCAGCCGAGTTGTCCGCACGTGTCCGGGCGGACACCGTTGGGCGGGACGGGCAGCCACGGTAGCTCCCGGTGGGCAGAACTCGGGCGATGCCGGAGCCGCAAGCGAGGGTCAGGCGGTGGGCCGGCCGGACGCCCGACTCAGACGGGGCCACCTCGCCCGTACGGTCTCCGGCAGTTGGGCAATCGGCGTACACCTGCCTCATCTCAGGGCCTGATCCGCCGTGCCGCCGCCCCGGCGATCTCCTCCGGGTCGAACGTACGCAGCAGTTCGTTCAGCGAGCACTCCACCTGTGCTCGGCGCGTGGACCGGTCACGGACCGGCGGCCCGCGCCTGCGCGACCGCATGTCGCAAGTACTCCTCCGGGGTCTTCCGCTCGGCTGCTGCGCGCCTGCGGATCCGCTCCTGAACCTCCTCGCTCATGGGAATGTTCATGAGGTACTTGCCGTCAGATCCCGGAAAGAGACTGCAGAGCACGTTCGGTACGGCCAGCTCCCTGGATGATCAAGCATTGCGAGGCGGGTAGATTTGACGAGCAGTCAGTACGCCCGCTCTGAGCCCTTGTTGCCGGTGGGCAAGAAGCCGGGGCGGGCCGGCCGCCGGCGTGGTCGCGTCGGCAGCTGATCGACGGCATACGGTGGCGGACCATGGCGCCGGAACGTGCGGGCTTCCCCGGTGGCGCTGCTTGAAGAACGCGTCGAGCATGGGAATAGGGGGCTGGACCGCTGGAGTCATGCCCATAGAGGGGTTCCCATGCCGATGCACATGCCTTCTCTCCTGTTGGATCCGCTGACCAATCGGGGTACCGCTTTCACGGCCGAGGAACGGGAGCGCCTCGGGCTGGTGGGCCGGCTGCCCGACGCCGTGCTCACCCTTGACCAGCAGGCGATTCGTGCCTACGAGCAGTTGCAGCAGGAGCCGAACGATCTGGCGAAGTTCATCAACCTTGAGCAGCTGCACGACCGCAATGCGGTGCTGTACTACCGGCTGCTGCAAGATCACCTTGCCGAGTTGCTGCCGATCGTCTACGACCCGACCGTGGGCGAGGCGATCGAGCGGTACAGCCACGAGTACCGGCGCCCGCACGGGGTGTTCTTGTCCATCGACCGGCCGCAGGATGTGCGCCGCTCGTTCGAGGCACTTCAGCTCCACCGGGATGAGGTCGACCTGGTGGTGGTCAGCGACGCCGAGGAGATCCTGGGGATCGGTGACTGGGGGGTGCAGGGCATCCAGATCTCGGTGGGCAAGCTCGCCGTCTACACCGCTGCGGCCGGGCTGCATCCCGCCCGCTGCCTGCCGGTGGTCATGGACGTCGGAACCGACAACGAGAACCTGCTGAATGATCCCCTCTACCTGGGCGTGCGCCACAGCCGGGTGCGCGGGAAGCAGTACGACTCGTTCATCGAGAACTACCTGGAGACGGTCTCAGAGCTGTATCCGAATGCGCTGCTGCATTTCGAGGACTTCGGGCCGGGCAATGCCCGACGCATCCTGGAGACGTACGGGGACCGCTATCGGATGTTCAACGACGACATGCAGGGCACCGGGGCGATCACCCTGGCCGCTGCGGTGTCGGCCTTGAAGATCACCGGCGAGTCCTTCCGTGACCAGCGCGTCGTGGTCTTCGGCGCCGGCACGGCCGGGGTGGGCATTGCCGACCAGCTGCGTGACGCGATGGTCCGCGACGGACTGGAGCCCAAGGAGGCCACCCGCCGGGTGTGTCTGGTCGACAAGCAGGGGCTGCTGGTCGAGGGCATGCCGGACCTACGTGATTACCAGGCCCCCTACGCGCGGCCGGCCTCGGAGGTGCAGGGCTGGGCGGACAGGAAAATCGACCTGCTGACCACAGCCCAGCACGTCCACCCCACCATGCTGATCGGCACCTCGACCACGCCGGGCGCCTTCGACAAGGAGGTCGTCACCGCGATGGCCGCGCACGTCGAGCGGCCGATCATCTTCCCGCTGTCCAACCCCACGGAGAAGATCGAGGCCATGCCCGCCGACCTGCTGGCCTGGACCGACGGCAAGGTGCTCACGGCCACGGGCATCCCGGTCGACCCGGTCGACTACGGCGGAGTCCGCCACGTCATCGGGCAGGCCAACAACGCGCTGCTCTACCCCGGTTTGGGCCTGGGCACCGTCGTCGCCGGAGCTGCACGGCTCACCCCCGGGATGCTGCTCGCCGCCGCGGAGGCGGTGGCCGGGCAGGTCGACGCCAGGGCCCCCGGCGCGCCACTGCTGCCGCCGGTGGCGAACCTGCGCGCCTCCTCGGCGACGGTAGCCGTGGCGGTAGCACGTGCGGCCGTCCAGGACAACGTCGCCACCCGCCAGTCGGCCGATCTGGTCCAGGCCGTGCAGGACACCATGTGGCAGCCGGTCTATGGACCACTGTCCGAGAAGGAGGCGTCGCCATGACCTCCGGGCACCAGCACGCCGCCACCGAGCGGCCACCGAAGGTGCTGGACGTCCCGATCGGCATCACCGCCAGTGGCACCCGCCGCGAAACGGACTCGATGGGCGCCATCGACGTGCCGGCCGACCGGTACTGGGGCGCCCAGACCCAGCGGTCCTTGATCCACTTCTCCATTGGCGACGACCGCATGCCCAAGGCCGTCTACCACGCGTACGGCTACGTCAAGAAGGCCGCCGCGCTCGTCAACGGCCGCGAGGGCCGCCTGCCCGGCTGGAAGGCCGATCTGATCGCCCGCGTCGCCGAAGAGGTGATCTCCGGCGCGTTGGACGACCACTTCCCGCTGTACGTGTGGCAGACCGGGTCCGGCACGCAGAGCAACATGAACGTCAACGAGGTGATCAGCAACCGGGCTGTCCAGCTGGTCGGCGGCACGCTGGGGTCCAAGGCGCCGATCCACCCCAACGACCATGTCAACATGGGCCAGTCCTCCAACGACACCTTCCCCACGGCGATGCACATCGCCGCTGTCCGCGAGATCCACGAGCACCTGCTTCCGAAGGTGAGGGAGCTTCACCATGCCGTGGAAGTCAAGTCCCAAGCGTGGTGGGACATCATCAAGATCGGCCGTACTCACCTGGAGGACGCCGTCCCGCTGTCCGTGGGCCAGGAATGGTCCGGCTACGCCGCCCAGATCTCCGACGCCATCGACCGCATCGAGGCCACCCGGCTGGGCCTGTACGAACTGGCTGTAGGAGGGACCGCGGTCGGCACCGGTCTCAACGCCCCCGAGGGCTTCGGTGCCCAGGTGGCACAGGAGATCGCGGAGTTGACCGACCACCCGTTCCGCACGGCCTCCAATCCCTTCGCCGCCCAAGGCAGCCTGGATGCCATGGTGGCGGCCTCGGCCGGACTGAGGGCTCTCGCCGTGTCGCTGATGAAGATCGCCAACGACATCCGCTGGCTCGCCTCCGGCCCTCGCTGCGGCATCGGTGAACTCGCCCTGCCCGTCAACGAGCCGGGCAGCTCCATCATGCCCGGCAAGGTCAACCCGACCCAGTGCGAAGCGATGGTGATGGTCTGCATCCAAGTCCTGGCCGAGGACAGTGCCATTGCGTTCGCCGGCACCCAGGGCAACTTCGAACTCAATGCCATGCGGCCCATCATCATCAACAACTTCCTGCACTCCGCCCGCATTCTCGGAGACGCCAGCGAGAAGCTGCGCACCTACTGCATCGAAGGCGCCGAACTGCATCGCCAGCAGATTGACGACTACCTCTCCCGCTCCTTGATGCTCGTCACCGCGCTCTCGCCGGAGATCGGCTACGACAAAGCCAGCCAGATTGCACACAAGGCGGACGACGAGGGGACCACCCTGCGCGAAGCCGCCCTCGCCACCGGCTGCATCACCGCACAGGACTTCGACCGCATCGTCGACCCCAAGAAAATGGTCCACCTGAACTAGGGCTCGTTGCGAGAGTGCTGGTCACAGCCACTCGCTGATGGCGAGCGAGGACGGTTGCTTCGCAGTGGACGGCAAGCTTGTTCATCGGGAAGTTGCGGTCTTCGTGGCCAGTGACGCCGTGGTGTGGGCGGTGTGGTCGAGAGGGATGCTCTGGAGGATCTACTTGGTGTAAGCGTGGCTCGTAGCGGCTGAAGGAGGGCACGCGCCCGGAGGGCCCACTGCCGACACGGCCACGAGTACATGCCGGAGAACGTATACCTGGGTTCACGTCGGTAGGTTTGGCGGTGCCGGAGCGTGGCACGCCCGCCAGGTCCACCCCGGCGATGTGACATCTCGTGACAGATGAGAGGGTCAGACGGGTGAGCGAGACACCACCGAACACCCTGCAATACCGCTTTGACGGGCCAGAAGACGCTCCTGTCCTGATCCTGGGCCCTTCCCTGGGGACCACCTGGCACATGTGGGACCGGCAGGTCCCGGAGTTGACCCAGCAGTGGCGGGTTTTCCGTTACGACCTGCCCGGGCACGGCGGCTCCCCGGCGTACCCCGCCGGTTCCGTCACCGAGCTGACCGCCCGGCTGCTGGCCACGCTCGACTCCTTCGGCGTCCAGCGCTTCGGCTACGCCGGCTGCGCGCTCGGCGGTGCCGTCGGCATCGAGCTGGCCCTGCGGCACCCGGAGCGGATCGCCTCGCTCGCGCTGGTCGCCGCCTCACCCCGGTTCGGGACGGCGGACGAGTTCCGGCAGCGCGGTGTGATCGTGCGGACGAACGGCCTCGACCCGATCGCCCGGACCTCGCCGGAGCGCTGGTTCACCAGCGGGTTCGCCGCCGCGCAGCCCGCGATCACCGAGTGGGCCGTCCAGATGGTGCGCACCACCGACCCCGGCTGCTACATCGCCGCCTGCGAGGCTCTGGCGGGCTTCGACGTACGGCACGAACTCGCCCGGATCGGCGTGCCCACGCTCGTCCTGGTCGGCTCGGACGACCAGGTCACCGGGCCCGCCGAGGCCCGCACCCTGGTCGCCGGGATCCCGGACGCCCGGCTCGCCGTGGTACCCGGCGCCTCCCATCTGGTCCCGGTCGAGCAGCCCGCCGCCGTCACCGACCTGCTGGTGCGGCACTTCTCCACCGCCTGGCAGCCCGCCTACGACTCGACCACCGGCCAGATGGCCATCCCGGCCGCCCCGCTGAAACCCGTCCTGCCCGCCGCACCGCAGGTCGTGCCCCAGGTCGCACCGCAGGTCACGCCCATCGCCGAGATCGCCCCGGCCGCCGCGGTGCCGCAGCCGCTCGGGCGGCCCGATCCCTACGACGCGGGACTGAAGGTCCGCCGGGAGGTGCTCGGGGACGCGCACGTGGACCGGGCGCTGGCGCAGGCCGACGACTTCTCCGGGGACTTCCAGGAGTTCATCACCCGCTACGCGTGGGGCGAGATCTGGGACCGGCCCGGCCTCGACCGGCGCTCGCGCAGCTGTGTCACGCTCACCGCGCTGGTCGCGGGCGGCCACCTGGAGGAGCTGGGCTTCCACGTCCGCGCGGCCCTGCGCAACGGCCTCACCCCGGACGAGATCAAGGAAGTCCTGCTCCAGGCGGCCGTGTACTGCGGGGTACCGGCGGCGAACAGCGCGTTCCGGGTCGCCCAGCGGATCATCCGCGAGGAGACCACTCCCGAGGACTGACGGACGGCAAGGGGGCAGGATGGTGAGCATGAAGCTCACGAAGAAGTCCCACGCGTGCGTGCGCCTGGAGAAGGACGGGCGCACGCTCGTCCTCGACCCCGGAGGTTTCAGCGAGGAGGACGCGGCCGTCGGCGCGGACGCGATCCTGGTCACGCACGAGCACCCCGACCACTTCGACGAGGGCCGGCTGCGGACCGCGCTGGACGCCGACCCGGCCGCCGAGATCTGGACCCTGAAGTCCGTCGCCGAGCAGATCGCGGCGGCCTTCCCGGGCCGGGTGCACACCGTCGGCCACGGCGACACGTTCACCGCCGCCGGCTTCGACGTCCAGGTGCACGGCGAACTGCACGCGGTGATCCACCCCGACATCCCGCGCATCACCAACGTCGGCTACCTCGTCGACGGCGGCAAGGTCTTCCACCCCGGCGACGCCCTCACCGTCCCCGACCACCCCGTCGAGACGCTGATGCTCCCGGTGATGGCCCCCTGGAACAAGATCTCCGAGGTCATCGACTACGTCCGCGAGGTGAAGCCGCGGCGCGCCTACGACATCCACGACGCCTTGCTCACCGACCTGGCCCGGCCGATCTACGACCGCCAGATCGGCGCCCTGGGCGGCGCGGACCACCAGCGACTGGCCCCGGGGGCCTCGGCGGACGTCTGAGGCACGTTGTCAGAGGGGCCCGGTAGGTTGTCAGGCATGCGCATCGCGACCTGGAACGTGAACTCGATCACCGCCCGCCTGCCGAGGCTCCTCGCCTGGCTGGAGAGCAGCGGCACCGACGTGCTCTGCCTCCAGGAGGCCAAGGTCGCCGAGGCGCAGTTCCCGACCGAGCAACTGCGCGAGCTGGGCTACGAGGCGGCGGTCCACGCCACCGGCCGGTGGAACGGCGTGGCGGTGCTGTCCAAGGTCGGCCTGGCGGACGTCGTCAAGGGCCTGCCCGGCGACCCCGGGTACGACGGGAGCGCGGAGCCGCGCGCGATCTCGGCGACCTGCGGCCCGGTCCGGGTCTGGTCGGTGTACGTTCCCAACGGCCGCGAGGTGGACCACCCGCACTACGCCTACAAGCTCCAGTGGTTCGAGGCCCTCAAGGCGGCCGTGGCCGGGGACGCGGGCGGCAGCCGCCCCTTCGCGGTCCTCGGGGACTACAACGTGGCGCCGACGGACGACGACGTCTTCGACACGGCCGCCTTCGAGGGCCTCACCCACGTCACCCCGGCCGAGCGCGCCGCCCTGACCTCGCTGCGCGAGACCGGTCTGTCCGACGTGGTCCCGCGCCCCCTGAAGTACGACCACCCCTACACCTACTGGGACTACCGCCAGCTGGCCTTCCCCAAGAACCGCGGCATGCGCATCGACCTGGTGTACGGCAACGAACCCTTTGCCAAGGCTGTGCAGGACGCCTACGTCGACCGCGAGGAGCGCAAGGGCAAGGGCGCTTCCGATCACGCTCCGGTGGTGGTGGACCTGGAGGTGTAAGTGTCAACCTGGGTCCATGAACATCCCCTTCCTGGGTAACAGGCACCCGCACACCGGTGACGTGCCCGTGATCGCCGACCCCGATCTGCTCGCCGAGTGCGAGCTGCTGCGTGCCCAGGCGGCCGAGGAGGGTGTCACGCTCGACGACACCCCGGCCTCGCTGGAGGCCCTCGACCAGCTGGTCCCGCGCTGGCGGGACGACGAGGAGACCCTGACCTGGCTGGGCACCGACGCCGGCCTGTATCTGGGCACCGTCCTGACCCGGACCGTGCCCGGCGCGGAATGGGAGATCCGCGCGGACGGGGAGCCGGTCGTGCGACTGGAGTCCGGGCGGGAGTTCGAGGTGGTCGAGTCCGGCCACGACTGGGCCGAGAGCGGGGTCCCCGAGCTCTCCCAGCTCTACGCGGAGGTCGCCGAGGCCTGACCGGCGGCCGTGCGGCTATCACCACGGCTATTACTACGGCGGTCATCACAGCGATCACCACGGCGGTCATCACAGGGATCACCACGGCGGTCATCACAGCGATAAAGGCGGCGTAAATACGGCTAATGCCCGAAAAGTGCGTGTCGTGCCTCAAGTCCACTCGCGGCTGGATAGTTTGCGGCAACCACGACACAGCTGAGAGTGGGTAGGGCTGCGGATGGCCGTCGATCCTTTGATCGAGCTGCGTGACGTCAACAAGTACTACGGCGAGCTCCATGTCCTGCGGGACGTCGATCTCACCGTCGGCAAGGGGGAGGTGGTCGTCGTCATCGGCCCCTCGGGGTCGGGCAAGTCGACGTTGTGCCGCACGATCAACCGCCTGGAGACCATCCAGTCCGGGAGGATCACGCTCGACGGGCAGCCGCTCCCCGAGGAGGGCAGGGCCCTCGCGAGGCTCCGTGCCGAGGTCGGCATGGTCTTCCAGTCCTTCAACCTCTTCGCACACAAGACGGTCCTGCAGAACGTCTCCCTCGCCCAGATCAAGGTCCGCGGGCGCAGGAAAGTGCAGGCCGACCGGCACTCGCGGGAACTCCTCGACCGCGTGGGCCTGTCGGCGCAGGCCGGGAGGCTCCCCGCACAGCTCTCCGGCGGCCAGCAGCAGAGGGTGGCCATCGCCCGCGCCCTCGCCATGGACCCCAAGGCCCTCCTCTTCGACGAGCCCACCTCGGCCCTCGACCCCGAGATGATCAACGAGGTCCTCGACGTCATGCGGCAGCTCGCCCGGGACGGCATGACCATGGTCGTCGTCACCCACGAGATGGGCTTCGCCCGCTCCGCCGCCAACCGCGTGGTGTTCATGGCCGACGGCCGTGTCGTCGAGGACCGCGCCCCGGAGGAGTTCTTCACCGCCCCGCGCAGCGAGCGTGCCAAGGACTTCCTGTCCAAGATCCTCAAGCACTGAGCGGGGAGCACCACCCATGGCCAGTACCGTCCGTGTGCGCCCCGCCGTGGCCCTGCTCACCGTACTGCTCGCCGCCGCGTGCGGTGGGTGTGGCAAGGAGGGCAGCCCGCCGAAGAAGGGGCCGGCTGCCGACCGGCTGCCCGACTACCAGGTGGTGCAGGACTTCCGGCTGCCCGATTCCCCGATCTGGACCCGGGCGAAGAAGCGCGGCCACTTCACCGTCGGCGTCAAGGAGGACCAGCCCTACCTCGGCGAGAGGGATCCGGCCGCCGGCGGCTACTCGGGCTTCGACATCGAGATCGCCAGGATGATGTCCGCCTCCCTCGGCCTCGCCCCGGAGACCATCCGATTCCGGACCATCGCCTCCGCCAACCGCGAGACCGCCCTGCAGAACGGCCAGATCGACTACTACGTCGGCACCTACACCATCAACGCCAACCGCAGGAAGCTGGTCGGCTTCGCCGGGCCGTACTACCTGGCCGGCCAGTCGTTGCTGGTGCGCCACGACGAGAACGACATCCACGGCCCGCAGGACCTGGCCGGCAAACGCGTCTGCTCGGCCGCCGGTTCGACGCCGTACCAGCGGATCAAGGCCGACTTCCCGAAGGCGGTCCTGGTCGCCTACGACACCTACTCCGTGTGCGTCGACAATCTGCTCACCTACCAGGTCGACGTCGTCACCACCGACGACGCCATCCTCATCGGCTACGCGGCGAAGGCCCCCGGCGAACTGAAGGTCGTCGGCAAGCCCTTCTCCGCGGAGCCGTACGGCATCGGCGTCCCACGCGGCGACACCGCCCTGCGCTTCGCGACGGACGACGCATTGGAGGCCCGTGAGAAGAACGGCGACTGGAAGAAAGCGTATGAGGCGACGCTCGGCCTGTCCGGCGTCCCCGCCCCGAAACCGCCCCCGATCGACCGCTATCCCGCGAGCTGAGCGAGGACGGCATGAACGTACTGACAGACAACTTCCGCACGTACGCCCGGGGTTTCCTCGGCACCGTCGAACTGACCGTCTACGCCTCGGTCCTTGCCCTGGTCCTGGGCTTCCTGATGGCGTCCTTCCGGGTCGCCCCCGTCGGCTCCCTGCGGATCCTCGGCACGGCCTGGGTCACCGTGCTCCGCAACACCCCGCTCACCCTGCTGTTCTTCGCGGTGCTGCTGGGCCTGCCCCGGTTCGGACTCGTGCTGCCCTTCCAGGTGTTCGCGGTCCTCGCGCTCGGCTGCTACACCTCGGCGTTCATCTGCGAGGCACTGCGCGCCGGCATCAACACCGTGCCCAAGGGGCAGGGCGAGGCGGCCCGCAGCCTGGGCATGACCTTCGGGCAGACCCTCAGCCTGGTGATCCTGCCCCAGGCGTTCCGGTCGGTCATCCCGCCGATCGGCTCCACCCTCATCGCGCTCGCCAAGAACTCCGCGATCGCGGGCGCGTTCAGCGTCACCGAACTCCTCGGCACCTACAAGACCTTGAGCGAGCTCGGCTACAACATCGTCTGGACGTTCGTCTGGATCGCCGTCGGCTACCTCGTCATCACCCTCGCGATCAGTGCCCTGTTCAACGTGCTGGAGCGAAGGTGGGGGGTCGCCCGATGATCGAGGCCACCGCGCTCTACGACGTTCCGGGTCCCGTCACCAGACGACGGCACACGGTGTACGGCATCCTGTCGGCCCTCGTCATCCTCGGTCTGGTCGCCTGGATCCTCTACCTCCTCTTCGACACCGAACAGTTCACGCACACGAAGTGGATGCCCTTCGCCTACAAGGGAATTCAGGAACTCCTGCTGCGGGGCCTCGGCAACACGCTCGCGGCCTTCGCGATGGCCGCCGTCCTCTCCCTCGCGCTGGGCGGTCTGCTGGCCACCGGGCGGCTCTCCGACCACCGTCCGGTGCGCTGGTCGGCCACCGTCGTCGTGGAGTTCTTCCGCGCCATGCCCGTACTGGTGATGATCTTCTTCGTCTTCGTGGCGCTGAAGGTCCAGCCGCTGCCCGCCCTGGTCGCCGGACTCACCCTCTACAACGGCTCGGTGCTCGCCGAGGTGTTCCGCTCAGGGGTGAACAGCGTCGAACGCGGCCAGCGGGAGGCCGCGTTCGCGCTCGGCATGCGCAAGACCCAGGTCATGTCGTACGTCCTGGTGCCACAGGCCGTACGGGCCATGCTGCCCGCCATCATCAGCCAGCTCGTGGTGGCCCTCAAGGACACCTCACTGGGCTATCTCATCACCTACGAGGAGTTCCTCCATGCCGGGAAACTGATCGCATCCAACCTCGACTACGATTTGCCCTTCATCCCTGTGGTGATGGTGATCTCGCCGATCTACATCGGGATGTGCATGTTGCTCTCGTGGTTCGCCGGCTGGGTGGCCAGACGGGAGCGGCGCAGTCCCAAGACCGAGGCCGTCGAGGTGGCCCCGGCCGAACCAGGGACGCTGCTGCCGTAGGGGCGGCAGCCAGGGCCAGGCCCGGCCGGCGGCAGCCGGAGATCACTGCTCGCGCAGCGGAACGGACACGTACGACGGGTCGTCCACCGGCGAGGAGAAGGTCAGCTGCGCGCCGGACGGGTTGTGCTCGATGTAGAGCGGGTCCACCGTGTCGACGACCAGCGCGAGCCGGTGCCCGGCCGGCACGTCGTAGGCGGTGGAGAACAGGTCCAGGTCCACGTCGAACGCCTTGCCGGGGGAGCGGTCGTACCAGGTGTACGGCGCGTTGGTGACCAGCTTGCCGAGGCCGAGCGGGCCCACGTCGTACAGGTAGGCGACGAGGGTGCCGCTCTCCTTGGTCGGGGTGAGGGTCGTGTGCAGCCGGGCCGTGCCGCGCACCCGCTGGGCGCCGCCGTACCGTTCGGACTGCCAGACGGCGGCCCAGCGGCGGGGCAGCAGCGGGATCGAGGCGACCGGCGGCAACTGGGCGATCTGGTCGAGGAGACCGGAGAGCAGGACGACGCCGCCGTCCGCCCCCGAGTCGACGTTCGCGTGGATCGTGGTCGAGTCGGCGAGTGCGATCTTCTTGCGGATGGCGCCCACCGACTTCCAGTCCGGGTAACCCTCGTACCCGCCGTCGGTACGGGACTTGAGCTGGACCGGCTGCTCGCGGTCGATGCCGTTGTCCGCGCCCTTGAGGTAGTGGTCGAACCAGCGCGCGGTGTCGGTCCACACGTCGTTGGGCAGCCCCAGCAGGCCGGTCAGCTCGGCGGTGGCGTGGTCACCGGGGCGCAGCTCCAGGCGCTTCGGGCCGGTCAGCTTCCCGTAGAAGTCGGCGTACTGGTTGGCGGGGAAGATGGAATCGCTCCAGGCGTTGGCCATGAAGACGGCCGCGCCGTTCTTGTTGAGCTGGTCGACATAGGTCGCGACGGAACGTTTCGCCCCCCAGGCGATCATGTCCTGTTCCCGCTCCAGGTTCGAGGCGTAGAAGTCCTTGAAGACCTGCCGGACTTCGGGGCTCTCGCGCCCGGTGAGGGTCGCCGAGCCGTCCAGGAGGGCGGCCGCCTCGACGTGCTGGGTACGGCCCGAGTAGATCGAGTCGATCAGATCCGCCCAGCCGCTGAGCGCGCCGACCGCCTTGATGCGCTTGTCGTGCGCGGCGGCCAGCAGACTGATCCCGGCGCCGTACGAGACCCCGGCGATGCCGATGTGCTGGGGATCGGCGGTGGTGTGGGCGAGGGCCCAGTCGATGACCTTGGACGCGTCCGCCACGTCCGGCGGACCGGCCACTTCTATCTGCCCGCCGGACTGCCAGAACCCGCGCACGTTGTAACTGAGCACGATGTAGCCGGCGTCGGCGAGCTTCTGGGCCTGGGCCAGATACTCGACCTGGGGCAGCGACCAGCTCGTGGGCAGCACGATGAGGGGGTAGCGGTGCGTGGCGTCGGCGCCCGCGGGCGTGACGACGTTCGCCTTCAGGACGGTGCCGCCGTCGCCGGTGATGTCGACGAAGCGGACGGAGGCGGCGGCCTGTGCGGCCGGCGCCAGGCCGACGACGCCGGCGGCGATGAGGGCCGCCGAGGCGGCGCCCGCGGCGGTCGTGCGCAGAGCGGCGCGGCGCCGGCCGGCGCCGCGGCTGGTGGTGCGGCGGCTCGTTGTGGTGCGACCTCGTCCCATGGGTCACTCCTCACTCGTGTCAGTGCAAAGTGACCAGACGGTAACCGCGACCCCTTACCGTAAGTAACCCGTCGGTAAGTTACGTGCGGGTAACGATTGTTGAATGGTGCAGCTACTCAGGAGGCGCGGTGCGAGGAGCGTGCGGTCTCGGTCGTGGCGGGCGGCAGCGGCGCCTGGGCGGCGCGGGTGACGTCCGAGACGAGTTCGACCACGTCCGGGCCGTACGCCTGCGAGTTGACCACCTTGAGGAGCAGCACGAAGGTGCTGTTGCCGTGCTTGCGGGCGAGCCGCTCGTGGTTGCGGGCGAGGTAGCGGGTGGCCGCCTGGTTGGTGATCGCGCGCTGTCCGCAGAAGAGGAACACCGGGCGGGCGTCCGGGCGTTGGCCGGCGGTGAGGCGGGCGAGCAGGACGTACTCCGTGATGCCCGGATCCAGGCGGTAGCGCTCGGTGCCGATCTGGAAGGCGCCGCGGTCCGGGCCCGGTTCCGGGTCGATGTTGACCCGCACGCCCGGCAGCATCGCCGACATGTGTGCCAGCATGCGCCGGTTCGACCCGGGGCCGCCCACGCAGAACTCGGTGCGCTCGCCGAAGCCCTGCTGGACGTGGTCCTGGGTCACCATCTGGAGGTTGGCGCCGCAGTCCTTGATCAGCGCGGCCAGCTCCAGGAGCGCGAACACGTCCAGGCGGTGGACCGCGGGTTCGGAGGTGGCCGGATCGCGGTTGACGACCAGCAGTGACTCCGAGTTCTCCGGAAGACCGAAAAAGGCCTGCTTGCGGCGCAGGCCGCGCCGCCACAGCGAGGTGCGGGCCAGCCAGCCGAGCGCCGCGCTGATGCCGGCGGCCACGACGCCAAGGATAATGTTGCGCAGGTCGTCATTCATGGGCGCGCATGGTAGCGGCCGCAGATGGCCGGAACGTACCCGTGTTCGAAGTGTGACGGTCGTATGACAGTGCCCTGAATGTGGCTGTCGGGGCCGGGGCCTCGCCGATACGCTGCGCGGACGTTCCGGAACTGGAGGTGCGGATGCGTCGCCCTGTCACGCGGAAACTGACCGTTCTGGCGGTCTCGGCCGCTGTGGTGTCGGTGGGGGCGGCTGCGCCTCCCGCCCCCGGTGGTGCGACCGTCGCGAAATCCCCGGTGGCCGTCGGCTACGGCGGTGCGGTCTCCAGCGTCGACGCGGACGCCACCGCCGCCGGTATCGAGGTGCTCCGCAAGGGCGGCAACGCGGTCGACGCGGCCGTGGCCACCGCCGCCGCGCTCGGGGTCACCGAGCCCTACTCCTCCGGCGTCGGCGGAGGCGGCTACTTCGTCTACTACAACGCCAAGTCCCGTACGGTGCACACGATCGACGGCCGCGAGACCGCGCCGCTGACCGCCGACTCCAACCTCTTCGTGGAGAACGGCAAGCCGCTCGCCTTCGCGGACGCCGTCAGCAGCGGGCTCAGCGTCGGCACCCCGGGGACGCCGGCCACCTGGCAGACCGCGCTCGACCAGTGGGGGACCGAACGGCTCGGTACGGTGCTCAAGCCGGCCGAACGGATCGCACGCGACGGGTTCGTCGTCGACGACACGTTCCGGTCGCAGACCGCGTCCAACGAGACGCGGTTCCGGTACTTCCCGGACACGGCGAAGCTCTTCCTGCCCGGCGGGCAGCTGCCGGCGGTGGGGTCCACCTTCAAGAACCCCGACCTGGCCCGGACCTATCAGGAGCTGGGGCGGAAGGGGATCGGGGCGATCTACAAGGGGGACCTCGGCAAGGACATCGTGTCGACGGTCAACCATCCGCCGGTGGATCCCGGTTCGGGGTGGAAGGCCCGGGCGGGCAAGCTGTCGGCGAAGGATCTGGCGGCCTACCGGGCCAAGTCACAGGCGCCCACCGAGACGGGGTACCGCGGGCTGAAGGTGTACTCGATCGCGCCGTCCTCGTCCGGAGGGACCACCGTCGGGGAAGCCCTCAACATCCTTGAGAACACCGACCTCTCGAAGGCCGATGAGGTGCAGTATCTGCACCACTTCATCGAGGCGAGCCGGATCTCGTTCGCGGACCGGGGGAGGTGGGTCGGCGACCCCGCTTTCGAGGACGTGCCGACGAAGGGGCTGCTGTCGCAGCGGTACGCCGACGAGCGGGCCGCGCTGATCCACGACGACTCGGTGCTGACGAGCCCGGTCGCGCCCGGGGACCCGAACCATCCGGGGTCGACCGGGACGGCGGCGCCGACCACGTACGAGGGCGAGAACACGACGCACCTCACGGTCGCCGACAAGTGGGGGAACGTCGTCTCCTACACGCTGACCATCGAGCAGACCGGTGGCAGCGCGATCACCGTTCCCGGGCGGGGGTTCCTGCTCAACAACGAGCTGACCGACTTCTCGTTCACGCCGGCGAACCCCGCGGTCCACGACCCGAATCTGCCGGGGCCGGGGAAGCGGCCGCGGTCCTCGATCTCGCCGACGATCGTGCTCGACAAGGCCGACAGGCCCGTGGTGGCGGTCGGTTCGCCCGGTGGGGCGACCATCATCACCACCGTGCTCCAGGTGCTGACCGAGTTCCTCGACCGGCATCTGCCGTTGGTGGACGCGATCGCCGCGCCTCGGGCGTCGCAGCGGAACGCCGCGAAGACCGAGTTGGAGCCGGCGCTGTACAACGACCCCGTGGTGAGGGGGAAGTTGGAGGCCATCGGGCAGTCGTTCTCGTTGAACCCGGAGATCGGGGCGGCTACCGGGGTGCAGCGGCTGCCGGGTGGGAAGTGGCTGGCGGCGGCGGAGACGGTGCGGCGGGGTGGTGGGGCCGCGCAGGTGGTGGATCCCGTTCGGTAGTCGGGCGGCTGCGGGTGCGTGGGGGCTGGTCGCGCCCACGCGGCGTAGCCGCAGATCGACACAGCCCCGCGGCCCCTATCGGGGCGCCTTGTCTGTCCCGAACTCCAAGTTGCCGTCCCTCACGTCCACCGTTACTTCGCTGCCTTCCGTGACCGTGCCGTCCAGGAGTCGGCGTGACAGCTGGTTGTCAACCTCCCGCTGGATGGTGCGGCGCAGTGGTCGTGCGCCGTACTCCGGCTGGTAGCCGCGTTCTGCCAGCCAGTCGACCGCCGCGTCCGTGAAGTGGGCCGTGATGCCCTGGGCGTGCAGCATGCGGCGGGTGTGCTCCAGGAGCAGCTCGGTGATCCGGTGCAGCTGGTCGCCGGTGAGCTGGCGGAAGACCACGATCTCGTCGATGCGGTTCAGGAACTCCGGGCGGAAGTGGTCCCGGAGCGGGCGCAGGACCTGTTCACGGCGGGCCTCCTCCGTCGCCTCCTCCCCGCCGGGGCCGAAGCCGATGCCGGCACCGCGCCTGGTGATCACGTCCGAGCCCAGGTTGCTCGTCATCACGATGACCGTGTTGGTGAAGTCCACCGTGCGGCCCTGGGAGTCGGTCAGGCGGCCGTCGTCCAGGACCTGGAGCAGGATGTTGAAGACGTCCGGATGGGCCTTCTCCACCTCGTCGAGGAGGAGGAGCGAGTAGGGGTGGCGGCGGACCACCTCGGTGAGCTGCCCCGCCTCCTCGTGGCCGACATAGCCGGGCGGGGCGCCGACCAGGCGGGAGACGGTGTGGCGCTCCTGGTACTCGCTCATGTCCAGGCGGACCATCCGGTCCTCGCTGCCGAACAGGATCTCGGCCAGCGCGCGGGCCAGTTCGGTCTTGCCCACGCCGGTCGGGCCGAGGAAGAGGAAGCTGCCGATCGGGCGGTCCGGGCTGGCGAGCCCGGCGCGGGAGCGGAGCACCGCCTCGGAGACGGCCGCGACCGCCTCGTCCTGGCCGATCACCCGCTGGTGCAGGTGCGCCTCCAGGCCGAGCAGCCGTTCCTTCTCCTCCTGGGTGAGGCTGCTGACCGGGATACCGGTCTGGCGGGACACCACCTCGGCGATCGCCTCGGTCGTCACCTCCAGGTTCAGCCCCTCGTCCACCTGGTCCTCGCCGGAGAGTTCGGTGGTGCGCGTCTTCAACTCGCTGATGCGGTCGCGGAGCTGGGTGGCACGCTCGTACTGTTCGTCGGCGACCGCCTGGTCCTTGTCGCAGGTGAGCTGCTCGATCTCGCGCTCTATCGCGCGTACGTCGGTGCCCTTGGTGCGCGAGCCGAGGCGGACACGGGCGCCGGCCTGGTCGATCAGGTCGATCGCCTTGTCCGGGAGCCTGCGGTCGGTGAGATAGCGGTCGGAGAGCTCCACGGCGGCGACCAGAGCCTCGTCGGTGTAGCGGACCTGGTGGTGGGCCTCGTAACGGTCGCGCAGGCCGCGCAGGATCTCGATGGTGTCCGGGACCGTCGGCTCGGGCACCAGGATCGGCTGGAAACGGCGGGCCAGCGCCGCGTCCTTCTCGATCTTGCGGAACTCCTCGAGGGTGGTCGCGCCCACGATGTGCAGCTCGCCCCGGGCCAGTGCGGGCTTGAGGATGTTGCCCGCGTCCATCGAGCCGCCCTCGCCGCCGCCTCCGGCGCCGACCACGGTGTGCAGTTCGTCGATGAAGACGACCAGCTGGTCGGAGTGGGCACGGATCTCGTTCACGATGTTGGTCAGGCGCTCCTCGAAGTCGCCCCGGAAACGGGTGCCCGCGACCACGCCGGGCAGGTCCAGGGCGATCACCCGGCGCCCGGAGAGGATGTCCGGCACGTCCCCGTCGGTGATCCGCTGGGCCAGGCCCTCGACGATCGCGGTCTTGCCGACACCGGCGTCGCCGATCAGCACGGGGTTGTTCTTGCCGCGCCGGGAGAGCACCTCGATGGTCTGCTCGATCTCGTCGTCGCGGCCGATGACCGGGTCGATCCGGCCCTCCCCGGCCAGCCCGGTCAGATCGCGGCCGTACTTGTCCAGCGTCGGTGTGCTGCTGCGCCGCCGGCTGTCCGTGCCGGTGAGGGGGCGGTCGGTCTCCTGGGCCTCCGGCGGCAGGCCGGCGGCGAACCGGGCCGCGTTCAGGATGTGCCCCGCGGCCGAGTCCGGGTTCGCGGCGAGCGCGCCCAGCACGTGCTCGGGGCCGATGTATCCGGCGCCGCCGGCCCGGGCCAGGTCGTGAGCGTCCAGCAGGGCCCGCTTGACGGCCGGGGTCAGGGACAGCGAGGTCGGCGGGGGTGCCTCGCCCGGCGGGTGCTGGACGGGGCCGGCGCGGCCGTCGATCTCCGTCGCCAGCGAGTCGGGATTCGCGCCGAACCTGCTGAGCAGGGAGCGGGTCGGCTCCGCCGTCAGGGCCGCGCGCAGCAGATGCTCGGTGTCGAGGTCCCGGCTGCCGTGTTCGGCGGCGTACTGGGCGGCGCCTTTGACCAGCTCCCGGGCGGGCTGGCTGAGCAGCCTGCCGATGTCGATCTGACGGGGGCCCTGGCGTTCCCCGCCGCCGAAGAAGCGGGCGAGGAACTCTCCGAAAGGATCCTGTCCGAAGTCGCTCGGTCCGGGGTAACCGCTGCTCAT
The DNA here is from genome assembly GCF_040651615.1 of Streptomyces sp. NPDC048417. NCBI lineage: Bacteria > Bacillati > Actinomycetota > Actinomycetes > Kitasatosporales > Streptomycetaceae > Streptomyces > Streptomyces sp. NPDC048417. Next base: position 153,875 of record NZ_JBEZKI010000018.1, read on the forward strand.
GAGCGTTCGTTCCGTTCCGGCGTCCCGGCGCCTGGCGGGACGCGCTCGCTGGTCGACGTGCCGGTCCACGCGGGTGCCCCTGCAGGGCCCGGTCACACCACCTTCGCACGCCCGCCCGAAGGGGGCATGTCCAGCACTGCGGGCCCGGGTGGCCGTCGCGCGCGGCGCGGCACCCCGCCGGGGCGCCCGGTCGGGCTCCCTCCAGCCGGTCCCCAGGAAAACCGGAATTGCCGCACGGGGTGACCGTGAAGGAGGGCGAGATCGAGACCGGCCGGGCGCCGACGCCCGCGTTCTTCACCGTCGCCGCGCTGGCCCGCGCTCTCGGCCTGTCTGTGGACGAACTGGTGGCCCGCTGCGCGCTGGCCCCGGTGTGACGCGCATCGGTCAAGATCCCGTAATGAGGGCTCTGCGCGCCCGCTGAAAACTCCCCGTAGCAGCCCCGTAACACAACTGGTGTTGCCTACGGAACCGGAGTGTTCCGGTCGGGCGGGAGTCGAGCGATGACTGTGGATCAACTCCCGGGCCGGGTACGGGAGTTCGCGAACTACCTCAACGGCCTGCTGGCGCGCCTGGACCAGGGTGCCGGCTGGTGCGCGGTGTTCTGGCAGCGCGACCCCGACGGTATGCAGGCCTGCCTCAGCGGCCGGGAGGTCCCGCCCTGGGACATCATGGAGGCGCTTCTCCAGGACCTCGCGACCGCCTACGGCCCCGAGGCCGCCGCCCGTGCGGCCGGGCAGGCCCGGCAGCTGCACGCCGGCGCCCTCGCCGCGTACGACGCCCGGCCGGGCGCCCGGGAGAACCTGAGCGACCGCCTCGACGTCATGCTCCGCGAACAGCGCTACGCCGCCGAGCGGCTGGCCCAGCTCGGCCGCGCGTACAGCTCCGCGCACTCCCGCGAGGAGGCCGAGTCCCTTGACATCGACCTCGCCTGGGCCCGCGACGACCACGAACGGGCCTCCGCCCGGTGTGCCGAACTCCGGTCCCGGATGGGACGGCTGGAGCAGCAGGCCGAGCTGGGGCCGCCGGCTCCCGGCCCGGCCGGCGTACCGACCGCGCACACATCCGTGGCCGGCCCGACCGCGCACGCGACCGGTGCGACGATGCGCGGCCGCTCGGACGGGGGTACGCCCGACGGCGGCGCGGCCCCACCGGCCCCCGCCCCGGAGACCCCCGAAGCCCCCGCCCCCGCCCCCGCCAAGCAGCGCAAGCGGCGACGGGGCAGTGCCCGTTTCGCCGGGATGGCGGAGGACGAGGCCGTGCCCCCCGCCGTACCGCAGACACCGGAGGCGGCCGTACCCGCGGCCCCCGGTGGCCGTCGCACCCCGCGCGGGGCCCGGTTCGCCGGGGCCGCCGAGGCGCCGGTGCGGCCGGAGCCGGTGGTGGAGCGGGCCGACGAGGAGGCGGGACAGGCCGTGGCGGGGGCCGTGGCGCGACTCGAACGGCTGCGCGCCGAGGGTCGTACCGGCGAGGCGCACGCGCTTCTGGCCGAGGCCGCGCAGTGGCCCGCCGCCCGGTTCCCGCTGCTCGCGGACGCCCTCCAGCGGGCCGGGCTCGGCGCCGACTGGGCCACGCTGCTCTGGGAGACGGCCTCGCTGCCGCCCGCCCGGCTGGTGGCGGCCGCCGACGCCCTGACCGCCGCGGGCCGGACCGCCGACGGCCGCCAGATCCTCCGCCAGGGCGTCGTCCGCCCCGCCACCGAGATCGGCGAGGCCGTCCTCGCCCTGGACGCGGCAGGCCGCCACCGCGAGGTCCGGGCCCTGCTGGACACCTACGTCCAGGTCCGCACCCCGGAGGAGGCGGCGCACAGCGCGGAACCCGACCCGCACCGACTGGTTCCGCTGCTCCTCCGCTCCGCCCAGGCGATCTCCGACCAATGCCACTGGGACCTGCTGCACGCGCTCAGGGTGGCGGGCCTCACGTGCTGACGGACGTGCGCTTCGGCCCGTGCATCCGCCAGCCAGGTTAGAAACGAGATCGACTCGGCGGCTTAACGACGATGGTCTTGGCAAGGACTCCGAGGAGGCTTACTTTCGACCCTCTACGGGCGTAGAAGGAGCAGCTCATGGCCAACGTCGTACGCGCCGCTCTGGTCCAGGCCACCTGGACCGGCGACACCGAGTCCATGGTGGCGAAACACGAGGTGCACGCCCGCGAGGCGGCCCGCCGGGGTGCGAAGATCATCGGATTTCAGGAAGTCTTCAACGCCCCCTACTTCTGCCAGGTCCAGGAACCCGAGCACTACCGCTGGGCCGAGCCGGTCCCGGACGGCCCCACGGTCCGTCGTATGCAGGAGCTGGCACGCGAGACCGGCATGGTCGTCGTCGTCCCGGTGTTCGAGGTCGAGCAGTCCGGGTTCTACTACAACACCGCCGTGGTGATCGACGCCGACGGCAGCGTCCTCGGCAAGTACCGCAAGCACCACATCCCGCAGGTCAAGGGCTTCTGGGAGAAGTACTACTTCAAGCCCGGGAACGTCGGCTGGCCGGTCTTCGACACCGCCGTCGGCAAGGTCGGCGTGTACATCTGCTACGACCGCCACTTCCCGGAGGGCTGGCGGCAACTCGGTCTCAACGGCGCCCAGTTGGTGTACAACCCGTCGGCGACCTCGCGCGGCCTGTCGGCCCACCTCTGGCAGTTGGAGCAGCCGGCCGCGGCCGTCGCCAACGAGTACTTCATCGCCGCCATCAACCGGGTGGGCCAGGAGGAGTACGGCGACAACGATTTCTACGGCACGAGCTATTTCGTCGATCCACGTGGGCAGTTCGTGGGGGAGGTGGCGAGCGACAAGAGCGAGGAACTCGTCGTCCGTGACCTCGACTTCGACCTGATCGAAGAAGTACGGCAGCAGTGGGCCTTCTACCGCGACCGCCGTCCCGACGCCTACGAAGGGCTGGTACAGCCGTGAACGACCTCTTCGCCCGCCACCGCCAGGTCCTGCCCGACTGGCTGGCCCTCTACTACGACGAGCCCCTCGAAATCACCCACGGCGAGGGCCGGCACGTCTGGGACGCGGAAGGCAACCGCTACCTCGACTTCTTCGGCGGCATCCTCACCACGATGACCGCGCACGCGCTCCCCGAGGTGACGAAGGCGGTGAGCGAGCAGGCAGGACGGATCGTCCACTCCTCCACGCTCTACCTCAACCGCCCCATGGTCGAACTGGCCGAACGGGTAGCCCACTTGAGCGGCATCCCGGACGCCCGGGTCTTCTTCACCACCTCCGGCACCGAGGCCAACGACACCGCCCTGCTGCTCGCGACCACCTACCGCCGGACCAACACCGTCCTGGCGATGCGCAACAGCTACCACGGCCGCTCCTTCAGCGCCGTCGGCATCACCGGCAACAAGGGCTGGTCCCCGACCTCCCTCTCGCCGCTCCAGACGCTGTACGTCCACGGTGGCGTCCGCACCCGGGGCCCGTACGCCGAGCTGAACGACCGCGACTTCATCGCGGCCTGCGTCGACGACCTGCGCGACCTCCTCGGCCACACCCGCCCGCCGGCCGCGCTGATCGCCGAGCCCATCCAGGGAGTCGGCGGCTTCACCTCCCCGCCCGACGGGCTGTACGCGGCCTTCCGCAAGGTCCTCCAGGAGCAGGGCATCCTCTGGATCGCCGACGAGGTGCAGACCGGCTGGGGCCGCACCGGCGAGCACTTCTGGGGCTGGCAGGCACACGGCCAGAGCGGCCCGCCGGACATCGTCACCTTCGCCAAGGGCATCGGCAACGGCATGTCCATCGGCGGGGTGATCGCCCGCTCCGAGATCATGAACTGCCTGGACTCCAACAGCATCTCGACGTTCGGCGGCACCCAGATCACCATGGCGGCGGGCCTCGCCAACCTGTCGTACCTCCTGGACCACGACCTCCAGGGCAACGCCCGCCGGGTGGGAGGCCTGCTCATCGAACGCCTGCGCGGAGTCGCCGCCCAGCTGCCCGGCGTACGGGAGGTCCGGGGCCGCGGCCTGATGATCGGCGTCGAACTGGTCAAGCCCGGCACGGACGAGGCCGACCCCAAGTCCGCGTCGACGGTCCTGGAAGCGGCGCGCGAAGCCGGCCTCCTGATCGGCAAGGGCGGCGGTCACAACACGAGCGCGTTGCGCATCGCCCCGCCGCTGTCGCTGACGGTGGCGGAGGCGGAGGAGGGCGCGGCGATTCTCGAACAGGCGTTGAGGAGTGCCTATTAGACGGGGCGCCTGTTAGGCGCCCCGCACTCGAGCGCCCCGTCAGGGGCGCGGGACTGTATCGATGTGCGGCTCCGCCGCGTGGGCGCGATCAACCCCCACTGGCCCGCAGGCCTCACACGCACCGAACCCGACCAAGGGACCACGCAAGATGACCGCCACTTGGGATCCCACGAACACCACAGACAGCCCCATACTGTCGGTCCGTCAGATCCTGTCCCTGGAACGGGTCCTGGCCGGCGACCCCGAGGTGGTCGCCGGCGCCGCCCACCTCGACCGCCCCGTCCGCTGGGTGCACGTGGCCGAGGCCCCCGACGTCGGTGTCATGCTCACCGGCGGCGAGATGGTCCTCACCACCGGTGTCCTGCTCGCAGACGACGCGCACAAGCAGGCCGAGTACATCCAGTCCCTGCACCGGGCCGAGACCGCCGCGGTCGTCCTCGGCCTCGGCCGCGCCTTCCCGTCCCCACCCGACGCCATGCGCCGCGCGGCGGACCGCTGCGGCCTCCCCCTGGTGGTCCTGCACCGCCCCTTCCCCTTCGCCGAACTGACGGAGGAGGTCCAGTCCCGTCTGGTACGGCGGAAGTTCGCCGCCGTCAGCCTCTCCGAGTCGGTCCGTACCGCCCTCACCGGCCTCATCACCGCCGGCGCCCCCCTGCAACGCCTCCTCGACGAGATCGCCGTGCACAGCGCCTGCCCGGTCGTCGTCACCAACCTCGCGCACCGGGTGCTGGCCACCGCGGGGGAGCGGTCGGCCGTGGACGACGTGCTGCGCGACTGGGAGCGCATCGCCCGGCAGGCCGGCGGCGGCGAGGGCGACGGCTGGATCCGCGCCGAACTCGGCGGCCGCGGGGAGCGCTGGGGTCAGATCATGCTCTGCGGCTACCGCGGCGACACCGCCACCGGGCGGCTGCTCGCCGACCGCGGCGCCGAGGCCCTGGTCCTGCACCGCATGCTCGGCGGCGGCTCCGCCCACAGCTGGGAGGAGCAGTCCGCGCAGAGCCTGCTGACCGACCTGGTCTCCGGGGTCGTACCGGCCCGGCAGCTGCTGCCCAGGGCGCGGGCGGCCGGACTGCCGGTCAACCGGCGGACCTTCGTCCCCCTCGTCGTACGGGACGCCGAACCGGCCCAACTGGAGAGAACCCTCCGCCTGCTGGGGCTGCCCGGACTCGTCGCCGAGCTCACCGAACGGGTCACCGCCGTCCTGCTCAGCCTCGCCCGCGACCAGGACGCCGACGCCCTCGCCACGCACTTCGCCGTCCGGCTGCAGGGCGACGCGGCTCAGCCGCAGGCGGTGGTCGCCGCCGCGGGCCCCCGTACCGCCTGGGACGACGTGCCCGCCGGTCTGCGCGAGGCCCAGCACGTGGCCGACGCCGTCGCCGACTCCTCGGACGCCCTCGACCTGCCCCCCGTCATACGGCTCAAGGACGTACACCTGCGGGGCCTGATCCGGCTGCTCCGCGACGACCCGCACGTCCAGTCCTTCGCCGAGCGCGAGCTGGACGGGCTGCTCTGCGGAAAGGGCGTCGACCAGGACCTGCTGGGCGTCCTGCGGACGTATCTCGCCTCCGGCCGCAACAAGTCCCGCACCGCCCAGCTGCACCACGTCTCGCGGCCCGCGCTGTACCGCCGCCTGGAGGCGATACAGGCCCGGCTCGGCGTCGACCTCGACGACTTCGAACAGGCGGCCTCCGTGCACATCGCACTCCTCGCACATGACGCGCAACAGCGGTGAAATATGCGACGACCTGGGAAAACGGCGGTGAAACATGAGCCGACGACCGCGTGACACGGTGACACGCGGAGCGCCCGCAGACGTGACACCGTGCCACTCAAAGCCCGCTTTCGGACTTCCTAGGCTCCTCGCACACCGAGCGACCGGAGGTCCCGATGAGCCGAGTGATTCGTGCCGCCCTGTTCCAGACCGCCTGGACCGGCGACAAGGAGTCGATGATCCAGGTCCACGAGCAGGCGGTCCGCGACGCGGCCGCGCAGGGCGCCCAGGTCCTGTGCTTCCAGGAACTGTTCTACGGACCCTACTTCTGCCAGGTCCAGGACAAGGCGTTCTACGAGTACGCCGAGCAAGTACCGGATGGCCCGGTCGTCCAGCGTTTCCAGGCCCTCGCGCGGGAGCTGGGCATCGTCCTGATCCTGCCGGTGTACGAGGAGGAGCAGCCCGGCGTCCTCTACAACACCGCGGCCGTGATCGACGCGGACGGCTCGTACCTCGGCAAGTACCGCAAGCACCACATCCCCCAGGTGCCCGGCTTCTGGGAGAAGTTCTACTTCCGCCCGGGGAACGCGGGCTGGCCGGTCTTCGAGACCGCCGTCGGGAAGATCGGCGTCTACATCTGCTACGACCGGCACTTCCCGGAGGGCTGGCGGGCCTTGGGCCTCGGCGGTGCGGAGATCGTCTTCAACCCGTCGGCCACCTCGCGCGGACTCTCCCGCTACCTCTGGCAGCTGGAGCAGCCGGCGGCGGCCGTCGCCAACGAGTACTTCGTCGGCGCGATCAACCGGGTCGGCGTGGAGGACCTGGGCGACAACGACTTCTACGGGACCTCGTACTTCGTGGACCCGGAGGGCCAGTTCGTCGGCGAGGTGGCCTCCGACAAGGAGACCGAACTCGTCGTCCGCGACCTGGACCTGGCCAAGCTGCGCGAGGTCCGCGACCGCTGGCAGTTCTTCCGGGACCGTCGCCCGGACGCGTACGGCCCGCTCACGGCTCCGTAGCAGCAGACGGCATCACCCGCGCCCCTGAAAGGGCGAAGCCCCTGTCAGGGGCGCGGGGCGGCACTGAACATGCGGCTACCGCCGCGCAGGCGCGACCAGCCACGTCGGACCCGCACGTGACCACGAACGAGAGGACCCCATGACCGGCCGTACAGTAATCCGCGGCGGACTCGTCATCACCGCGTCCGACGAGATCCACGCCGACGTCCTGATCGAGGACGGCCGTATCGCCGCCCTCGCCGCCTCCGCAACCCCCGCCGCCGAGGCCTTCACCACCGAGCGGAGCATCGACGCCACCGGCAAGTACGTCATCCCGGGCGGTGTCGACGCCCACACCCACATGGAACTGCCGTTCGGCGGCACCTTCGCCTCCGACACCTTCGAGACGGGCACCCGTGCCGCCGCCTGGGGCGGTACGACGACGATCGTCGACTTCGCGGTGCAGAGTGTCGGGCACGGTCTGCGCGAGGGGCTCGACGCCTGGCACGCCAAGGCCGAGGGCAACTGCGCTATCGACTACGGCTTCCACATGATCGTCTCCGATGTGAACCAGGAGACGCTCAAGGAGATGGACCTGCTGGTCGAGGAGGGGGTGACCTCCTTCAAGCAGTTCATGGCCTACCCGGGCGTCTTCTACTCCGACGACGGCCAGATCCTGCGGGCCATGCAGCGCTCCGCCGAGAACGGCGGCCTGATCATGATGCACGCCGAGAACGGCATCGCCATCGACGTGCTGGTGGAGCAGGCGCTGGCCCGCGGCGAGACCGACCCCCGCTACCACGGGGAGGTGCGCAAGGCCCTGCTCGAAGCCGAGGCCACGCACCGGGCCATCAAGCTCGCGCAGGTGGCCGGCGCCCCGCTGTACGTCGTACACGTCTCGGCCATGGAGGCGGTGGCCGAGCTGGCGCGGGCCCGCGACGAGGGGCTGCCCGTCTTCGGCGAGACCTGCCCGCAGTACCTGTTCCTGTCGACCGACAACCTCGCCGAGCCCGACTTCGAAGGCTCGAAGTACGTGTGCTCGACCCCGCTCAGGCCCAAGGAGCACCAGGCCAAGCTCTGGCAGGGCCTGCGGACCGACGACCTCCAGGTGGTCTCCACCGACCACTGCCCCTTCTGCTTCGTGGGCCAGAAGGAGCTGGGGCGAGGCGACTTCTCGAAGATCCCCAACGGCCTGCCCGGCGTCGAGAACCGCATGGACCTGCTCCACCAGGCCGTCGTCGACGGGCACATCTCGCGCCGCCGCTGGATCGAGATCGCCTGTGCCGCCCCGGCCCGGATGTTCGGGATGTATCCGAAGAAGGGCACCATCACCCCGGGTGCCGACGCCGACGTCGTCATCTACGACCCGCACGCCGAGCAGATCGTCTCCGCGGAGACCCACCACATGAACGTCGACTACTCGGCGTACGAGGGCAAGCGGCTCACCGGCCGGGTCGAGACGGTCCTCTCGCGCGGCGAACTCGTCATCGACCAGCGGAAGTTTGCGGGGCGTGCCGGCCACGGCCTGTACACGCCCCGCTCAACTTGCCAGTACCTCCAATGAGGTCACGCCACAGCAACTAGGAGTGGCGCCCGTGACCCTGCCCCGAGGGGGCTTCCCATCCGAAGATTGCGGTCCAGCCCGAACCGGCCCATCGCTGGGCAAAAGAAACGCTACTAGATCTTTGCGAGGAGACCGATGGACTTCGGACTAGTCCTACAAACCGACCCTCCTGCCTCCCGTGTCATCAGCCTGATGAAGCGGGCCGAACGCAACGGCTTCTCCTACGGCTGGACCTTCGACTCCGCCGTGCTCTGGCAGGAACCGTTCGTGATCTACAGTCAGATCCTCGCCAACACCACTAAGCTGACGGTCGGTCCGATGGTCACCAACCCGGGCACCCGCACCTGGGAGGTCACCGCCTCCACCTTCGCCACCCTCAACGACATGTTCGGCAACCGCACCGTCTGCGGCATCGGCCGCGGCGACTCCGCGATGCGGGTGGCCGGGCGCAAGCCCAACACCCTCGCCCGGATCAGCGAGGCCATGAAGGTCATCCGGGCGCTGGGCCGGGGCGAGGAGGCCGACCTGGGCGGCACGGTGATCCGGTTCCCGTGGATCAAGCCCGGTGCCGAACTCCCCGTCTGGATGGCCGCGTACGGCCCGAAGGCGCTCAAGATGACCGGCGAGGAGGCCGACGGCTTCATCCTCCAGCTGTCCGACCTCTACCTCACCGAGTACATGGTGAAGGCGGTGAAGGACGCGGCGGTGGCCGCCGGACGTGACCCGTCCGAGGTCAGGATCTGTGTCGCAGCCCCGGCGTACGTCACCGAGGACGACTCGCCCGAGGCTCTGGCGCACGCCCGTGACCAGTGCCGCTGGTTCGGCGGCATGGTCGGTAACCACGTCGCCGACCTCGTCGCCAAGTACGGCGAGCACTCAGCCGCCGTACCCGACGAACTCACCGACTACATCAAGTCCCGCCAGGCTTACGACTATGCGCACCACGGGCGCAGCGGCAACCCCGACACCGAGTTCGTACCCGACGAGATCGTCGACCGGTTCTGCCTCATCGGGTCGGCCGAGAAGCACATCGAGAAGCTGAACGCACTGCGCGAGCTGGGCGTCGACCAGTTCGCCGTCTACGACATGCACGACGCGCAGGAAGCCACCATCGACGCGTACGGGAGCAAGGTCATCCCGGCCGTCAACGGCTGATCCGCACACACCGGTTGATCTCCCCCTTCCCGCCGTCCCGGGAAGGGGGTCCCCACACACCCCCGCTCACCTCCCCCCACGACGCCACCCGCACGGCCTTTCTCCCGTCCCGTCTCCTCCCGATTGGCCTGCCCATGACCGACACCGCTCCCACGGCCATACCGCCGTCCGGCCAAATCACCACCTCCGACGGGCGCGTCGAGCTCGCCCCGAGCTCCCCGCCGCCGACCGGTCCCTACGCCAACGAGGACCTGCTGCCGGTCCCCGTCGAAAAGCGCACGTGGACCACGTACAACTTCTCCGCGCTCTGGGTCGGCATGGCCCACAACACGGCCTCCTGGACCCTCGCCTCCGGGCTGATCGCGGTCGGCATGGACTGGAAACAGGCCGTGTTCACCATCGCCCTGGCCAACCTGATCGTCCTCGTCCCGATGCTGCTCACCGGGCACGCCGGACCTAAGTACGGCATCCCCTTCCCGGTCTTCGCCCGCGCCAGCTTCGGCGTACGCGGCGCCAACCTCCCCGCCGTCGTACGGGCGTTGGTGGCCTGCGGCTGGTTCGGCATCCAGACCTGGATCGGCGGCGAGGCCATCTACTTCCTCGCCGGCAAGCTCATCGGCGACAGCTGGGCGAACGCCTCGCACATCGGCGGCTACGCCTGGACCATGTGGCTGTCGTTCGCGATCTTCTGGGCGCTCCAGGTCGCCATCATCTACCGGGGCATGGAGACCATCCGCCGCTTCGAGAACTGGGCCGCGCCCTTCGTGATCGTCGGCGCGGTCGTGATGCTGGTCTGGATGAGCAACAAGGCCGGCGGTCTCGGCCCGCTCTTCGACCAGCCCTCCAAGCTCGGCTGGGGCGGCGACTTCTGGAAGCTGTTCTGGCCCTCGCTGATGGGCATGATCGGCTTCTGGTCCACCCTGAGCCTGAACATCCCCGACTTCACCCGGTACGGCAAGAGCCAGAAGGCGCAGACCTGGGGCCAGGCCCTCGGTCTGCCGACCACGATGACCCTGTTCGCGTTCCTGTCGGTCCTGGTGACCTCCGGTTCCCAGGCCGTGTACGGCGAGCCGATCTGGGACCCGGTGCAGCTGGCCGCCAAGACGGACAACGTGGTCGGGCTGCTCTACGCCCTGGTCACCGTCCTCGTCGCGACCCTGTCCGTGAACATCGCGGCCAACCTGGTGTCGCCGTCGTTCGACTTCTCCAACATCGCGCCCCGCAGGATCAGTTTCCGTACCGGCGCCCTGATCACCTGCGTGCTCGGTGTGGTGATCTTCCCGTGGAAGCTGTACTCCGACCCGCAGGGCTACATCTTCACCTGGCTCGGCCTGGTCGGCGGTCTGCTCGGCACGGTCGCCGGCATCCTCATCGCCGACTACTGGCTGCTGCGCCGGACCCGCCTCGACCTGACCGACCTGTACCGCACGGGCGGACGCTACTGGTACGACGGCGGCTGGAACTGGCGGGCGGTCGTGGCCTTCCTCGTCGGCGGTGTCCTCGCCGTCGGCGGCGCCAGCTTCAAACCGCTGTTCGACGGCCGCCCGATCCCGGCGCTGTCCTCGCTCGCCGACTACGGCTGGGCGGTCGGCCTCGGCACGTCCCTGGTGCTGTATGTGGGGCTGACCCTGCTGACGAGGCGCACCCCCGAAGAGGCATGAGCGCGAAGGGCGGCCAGGACGGTTACTGGCTGCCCTTCAGCGCGGTCACCGCGCTCTTCGCCGCCTTGATGGCGCCCTTGTTGATCTCGTCCGTGTCCGGCGCCTTCTTGCTCTCGAAGTCGCTGCCGTTGTAGGTGACGACCACCAGCGCGTTGGAGACCTGGGCCATCACCACGCCCTCACGGGTCTGCTGCTTGTCCTCGGTGGTGAGGTTCACCACCGAGTAGCCGTTGTCGCCGAGCCCGGGCACGGCCCCGCCGCCGCTCTTCTCCGCGACCCGCTCCTTGTACTCCTTCGCCGCGGCCGCGTCCGTTTCCATGATCTCGAAGGAGACGTCGAGCCAGCGGTAGTCGTACCCCTTGAGCGCGTTCCAGGAGCAGGTGCGGCGCAGCTTGGTGTCCGTGGAGGGGATCTCCTTGCCGGCCGTCTTCGCGCCCGGCACCAGCGACTTGATGGTGGCCACGGGGATGCTGCCGCAGGGCGCGGGCGCGGCGGCGTACGCCTTGGTGGCCGCCGTCGATGTCGTGGACGACGACGGGTCGTCGCTCGCCGACTGGCCGGCGGTCTGCTGGGTCGGGGTGTCACCGGAGGCGGTGGTGGACGTCTTGTCCGGACCCGACGCCATCGCCCAGCCCGCACAGGCGAGCACGGCGACCGGCGTCAGGCGCGCGGTGAGGGCGAGTGGCAGTGGTAGAGAACGCAAGTCGCACTTCTCGTGGGGGACGGTGTGCCGAGGTGTCCACACTGCGGACGGGACGCCAGTGTCACACGAGTCACTGTGGGGTGGAAGTGGAATCGGCGTCTTGCCTGTGCGGCAGGCACTTACGCCCTGTTGACGAGGCCCGCGGGCCCGTCCCCGTACATCCGGAATGTCGTGTGGCCGCGGTCCCCGTACTTCCGGAATGTCGTGACTGCAGCCGGCTCTGGAAGGTGACCGGAGTCACCGCCGCGCGCGGTCGCGCGAGTTGCCGAACAGCAGCCGGTAACCGATGAGGAGGACCAGGGAGCCGGCGATCGCGGCGCCCCAGGTGTAGAGGTCGAAGAACTGCTTCTCCACCGGGCGGTCGAGGAAGCGGGCCGAGAGCCAGCCGCCGACGAAGGCGCCCGCGACTCCGATGAGGGTGGTGCCGATCAGGCCACCCGGGTCACGGCCGGGCAGCAGGACCTTGGCGATGGCTCCTGCGAGGAGGCCGAGGATGATCCAGCTGATGATGCCCACGTTCGTTGTCCTCCCGATACGGGGTGGTGCCTTGCTCAGTTGCCTTGTTGCGCAAGCTTATGAACGGAGGAGGTCGTCCGGGGTGCCTGACGCCGAGCCGTCGATGATCTGTCACCCGGTCATGACAATGCGGGGAACACGTGGAGGACATTGCGGGGAGGCCCCGCAGGGGTCAGTGATCGAACGCCTACACTGAGTGTGCTTCTGTGCGGCGACTGTGAGGGGAGGGAGCGGGCTGTGGGGGAGGACATCGGTGGCTTCACGGACCCCTCCGACGGAGTACTGACGGAGGCGGCCGCGGTGTTCGGGCTGCTCGCCTCGCCGGCCCGGCTGCACCTCGTGTGGGCGCTGTCCCAGGGGGAGAGCGACGTGACCTGCCTCGCCGACCGGGTCGGCGGCGCCCTGCCCGCGGTCAGCCAGCACCTGGCCAAGCTCAAGCTCGCCGGTCTGGTGCGGTCCCGCCGGGAGGGGCGCCGGCAGATCTACTATGTGGACGATCCGGACATCGTGACCGTGGTGCGGGTGGCCGTCGGCCAGCTCACCGCCCGCTCGTACCAAGTCCCGGCGCCGGCGCGTCGATTGCGCGAGGCCGGGGTCTGAGGACGCCGGGGCGGACCTGACGGCGCGGGCGCTCCCGGGGTTCCGCGGGGGTGCCCGGGCGTTTCCATGAGATCACTCACCTGTGAAATCCGACGGGGTTCGTGCTGCTCGGGCTGTGGGTTTGTTAGATTGCGCAATCACGCAACCCAAGTGGGCCCACCTCGCGCCTGCCCGTACACCGCCGCGTACGGGACGACCTTACTGTCCGCGGGCCCCACCCGTTCATGGGAGTGGAAGATGACCGACCCGTGGGACGGCCCGGGGGGGCAGGCCACGCGGAGCCGCACCGACCGGGTGCCCGGACAGCGTGGTGCCCTGCCCGACGGGACGCGCCCGACCGGTGGCCGGGCCGCGGCCCGGCAGGCGGCCAGATCCCGCGGTGGCAGAGGGTCCCGACGGGCCAGGCCGACGGGCCGCGGCAGGCGGGCGCTGAAGATCGTCGGCCTGGTCACCGCCGTCCTGGTCCTGGTCACGGCCGGCGCGGGCTGGTGGTTCTACCAGCACCTGAACGGCAACATCAACAGCGTCTCCCTGGACGGCAAGGGCGGCACCGAGAAGGCCGACGCGTTCGGCCGGACCCCGATCAACATCCTGGTGATCGGCTCGGACGGCCGTACCAGCTCCGAGGACTGCAAGCTCGGCGGCGGCTGCAAGGAGACCGGGGTACAGACCGGCAACGGCAACGCGGACGTGGAGATGGTCGTCCACATATCCGCGGACCGCTCCAACGCCACAGTCATGAGCATTCCCCGCGACACCATGGTCAACGTGCCGGCCTGCAAGGACAGCGCGAGCGGCCAGTCCACGTCCGGCTACTACGGCCAGGTCAACAGCGCCCTCGAGTACGGGCCCGCCTGCCAGGTCGACACCATCCACCAGCTCACCGGCATCACCATCGACCACTTCGTGAAGCTGGACTTCTCGGGCGTGGTCAAGATGTCCGACGCGGTCGGCGGTGTCTCCGTCTGTGTCAACTCCAACGTGTACGACACCTACTCGCACCTCAAGCTGTCCAAGGGCACCCACACCCTCAAGGGCGAGGCCGCGCTGGAGTTCGTCCGCTCCCGGCACGGCTTCGGCGACGGCAGCGACCTCGGCCGTACCGTCTCCCAGCACATCTTCCTCAGCGCGATGATCCGCAAGTTCAAGAGCGCGGGCACACTCACCGACCCCACCGCGGTCTACAAGCTCGCCGACGCCGCCACCAAGGCGCTCACCGTGGACGACGGCCTCGGCACCGTCAAGAAGCTGATATCGCTGGCGGCCGACGTGAACAAGGTCCCCACCAAACGGATGACCTTCACCACCATGCAGACCGCCCCGGACCCGGCCAACAGCAACCGCGTGGTGGTGGGCGACGGCGCCAAGGACCTGTTCGCCACCATGGCCAACGACCAGTCGCTGACCACCAGTTCCGGCAAGAAGTCGTCGGCCGCCTCGGCCACCGCGAAGCCGAAGGCCACCACCGCGACCGTGCCCGCCGCCCAGATCGCCGTGACCGTCGAGAACGGCACCGGCATCACGGGCCGCGCCTCCGCGATCGCGACCTCGCTGATCTCGCAGGGCTTCAGCAGCGGTACCACCACAGCCAACGCCCCCAACTCCGCGACCACGACCACCGTGACCTACGGGAGCGGCGACAAGGCCAAGGCGCAGACCGTCGCCAAGGCCCTGGACGTACCCAGCTCGCACATCAAGCAGGGCACCGGCACCGGCGTCACCCTGATCATCGGCAGCGACTGGACGACCGGCACCAGCTACCCGGCCAGCGCCGGCGACACCAAGGCCGCCGTCTCCAACGCCAACGCCTCGACCGCCGACGACTCCAAGACCTGCGCCAAGGTCAGCCCCTACAAGACCGTCAGCCTCAACGGGGTCGCGATGACACCGGCCCAGGCGTACGCGGCGGCGAGCGGCAAGCCCGACTCGGACGAGGGATAGGACAGGGCGCCGACCAGCCGGAGCAGTGCGGTGGGGGATGCGGTCCACCACCCGTCCCGCCCTCCAGGGGACCTTCGGCCTCGTGTCGGCCGCCCAGGGGCGCGGACCTGCGGTGATGAGTGCGCCCCTGCTACGTGTGGGGGCGCGTCCCTTCCGCTGCCGGCCTTTCGGTGAGGATCCCGGGAACTGAACGGCGCCCGCGTCCGACTCGTATGGAGGAGGCAGGTCGGCCAGGTAGGACGCGGGCGGTGGTGACATGCGAGCGCAGCGGGAGAGGTCCTCGGACCGCCTGGCGGCATCGGCGCGCATGAGCGTGTCCCTCCCGGTGCGGAGCCTGCGCGCGGCGGTGTTCGCCGTGCTGTGCGTGCTGCTCGCCGTCGGAGCGCATGTGCTGGCCATGGGCGGGGCGCCGCCGGTGTGGACGCAGGTCGCCGGCGGTGTGCCGGTCTTCGTGACCGGCTGTCTGCTGGGCGGCCGGGAACGGTCGCTGGCCGGCATCGGAGGCGGGACGCTGGCCGCACAGGGCGGGCTGCATCTCGCGTTCGACGCGGTACGGCCGCACGCCGGGACGGCCATGCACGGCATGCACGGCATGCGTATGGCGTCGTACGCCCATACCTATGCCCATGCCCACGCCCACGCGCTCACTCCGCACTCAACGGCCGCTCATGTCGGAGCGGCCCTGCTGCTGACCTGGTGGCTGCGGAGCGGGGAGGCCGCGCTGTGGTCGCTGCTGCGGCGGGCGGTCGTCTTCGTGCCGGGGCTCGTCGCCTGGTGGCAGATGGAGCGCGGGCTGTGGGGCGGCGGACAGCCGGTGCCGGTTCCGGCGATGGTCCGGGCCGCCCCCGACAGGACGCGGCCGACGCGGCTGCGGTACGCCGTGCACCGGCGCGGGCCGCCGACGGGGATGTCGTACGCCGTCCGACCCCGACATCCCTTCCTCAGCACGGAGATCACTCACTCATGTCCACGACACGCACCACCCTGCGCCGTGCCGGCGCCGTCACCGCCCTGACCGCCGCTGGGCTCCTCGTCGCCGCCGGTGTCGCCTCCGCGCATGTCACCGTCCATCCGGAGAGCTACGCCAAGGGGGCGACGGACGGTGTGCTGACCTTCCGTGTGCCCAACGAGGAGGACACGGCCTCCACCACCAAGGTGCAGGTTTTCCTGCCCACCGACCACCCCGTCCTCGGCGTCCTCGTCTCCCCGCGGGACGGCTGGACCGCCAAGGTGACCAACACCAAGCTCAAGACGCCGGTGAAGACCGACGACGGGACCATCAGCGACGCCGTCTCCGAGATCACCTGGACGGGCGGGAAGATCGGGGCCGGGCAGTTCGAGGACTTCGACGTCGCTTTCGGCCAGCTGCCCGAGGACGCCGACCAGCTGGCCTTCAAGACGCTGCAGACGTACTCCGACGGCAAGGTCGTGCGCTGGATCGAGGAGGCCGAGAGCGGCGGCGAGGAGCCGGAGGACCCGGCGCCGGTTCTGAAGCTCACCGCGAAGGGCGCCGACGACGACAGTGCCACGGCCGCCTCGGCCGCGGCCCCGAAGAGCGCCGACACCTCCACCTCGACCGCGGTCGGCAGTGACTCGACGGCCCGGAGTCTCGGCAGCGCCGGGTTGATCGTGGGCGTGCTGGGACTGGCCGCGGGGGGATACGCCGTGGTGCGCGGCCGGTCGGGCGCCGGGTCCCGGGGGCAGTGAGTGTCCGCCCTGCCGGCGGGGGCTCCTGTCGGCAGGGCAACGCCCGCCCCGTCGAGGCGGTCCGGCACCCATATGGCGCCCGTCACCCATTTGCCCCGGAACTCGGGCGCCGTCCGCTCCGACTACTGAGGCGGCACGGCCCGATCCGGCCGACGCCGTACGACGCGATCTGGAGACCCGTGATGGACGAGTCCCTGCCTTCCTCCTCCGGTGCGGGCACGTCGGCACTGCGCAAGTTGGCGCCGCCGCCCGCGCTCTGCGGCTTCCTTCTGCTGCTGGCCCTGGTCTTCACGGTGTCGTACGCCGTCGGAGCCGCGGCCGGGCCCGTCGCCCCCGGCATACACGGCACCGATACCGACCCGGGCGGGGGCGGGGCAGGTGGCATCGACAACGCCGACAACATGGGCAGCGTCGACAACATGGGCAACATGGGTGACATGGGGACCCTGCACGAGGGCGGCAACTGATGGGTGCCGACCCGGTGGTGGCCCTCGTGACCACCGACCTGACCGTCGGCGGCATGACCTGCGCGGCCTGCGTGACCCGCGTCGAGAAGAAGCTCGGCAGGCTGGACGGGGTGACGGCGAGCGTCAATCTGGCCACCGGCCGGGCCCGGGTGAGGCATCCGTCGCACATCGGCCCCGGCGAACTCGTCGCCACCGTCGAGAAGGCCGGGTACACGGCCGCCCTGCCCGAGCCGCCGAAGGAGAAGGCGCGGCGCGGGGAGGCGACGGACGAGGAGTCCGGGGCTGCCCCGCAGGAGCGTGCGCGGCTGCTGTTCACCGCCCTGCTCGCGCTGCCCGTCCTCGTACTGTCGATGGTGCCCGCGCTGCAGTTCCGCGACTGGCAGTGGCTGTGCTTCGTGCTCGCCGCGCCGGTCGCCGTGTGGGGTGCCTGGCCGTTCCACACCAGGGCCGTACGGGGCCTCAGGCACTCCGCGGCCACCATGGACACGCTGGTCTCGCTGGGCGTGGTCGCGTCCTTCTCCTGGTCGGCGTACGCGCTCTTCCTCGGCGGTGCCGGTGATCCCGGGATGCGGATGCCGTTCAGCCTGGTGCCCTCCGCTTCGGACGGCGTGGCGCACATCTACCTCGAAGCGGCGGTCGGCGTACCGCTGTTCGTGCTCGCCGGACGGTTCCTGGAGGGGCGCGCCCGGCGGGGAACCGGGGCGGCGCTGCGGTCGCTCGCCCGGCTCGCGGCCAAGGAGGTCGCCGTACGGGACGGGGACGATGAACGGCTGGTCCCCATCGAGCACTTGACCACGGGGCAGATCTTCGTCGTACGGCCCGGCGAGCGGATCGCCACCGACGGCGAGGTGACACAGGGGAGTTCGGCGGTGGACCTGTCCCTGGTCACCGGGGAGACCGAACCCGCCGAGGTCGGGCCCGGCTCGGCGGTGGTCGGCGGGGCCGTCAACGCCGGTGGGCTGCTGCTGGTGCGAGCCACCGCAGTGGGCGCGGACACCCGACTCGCCCGGATCACCCGGCTGGTGACCGAGGCGCAGGCCGGCAAGGCGAAGGCGCAGCGGCTGGCCGACTCGGTCGCCGGCGTCTTCGTACCCGTCGTCCTGGCGCTGGCCGTCACGGTGCTCGGGTTCTGGCTCGGCGCCGGGGCCGAGCCGCAGGCGGCGATCACCGCGTGCGTCGCCGTCCTGGTGGTGGCCTGCCCCTGCGCGCTGGGCCTCGCCACCCCGACCGCGCTGATGGCCGCCACCGGTCGCGGCGCCCAACTGGGCGTTCTCGTCGCCGGCCCGCAGGCCCTGGAGGGGCTCCAGCACCTCGACGTCGTCGTCCTGGACAAGACCGGCACTCTCACCACGGGCCAGATGAGCGTCGCCCGGATCACCGCCGTACCGGACGGACTCGGCCGGGCAGCGGCGCTGCGGCTGGCGGGGGCCGTCGAGCAGGGTTCGGAGCATCCGCTGGGCCGGGCCGTCACCGCGTACGCCCGGCGGGAACCGGGCGGACCGCTTCCCGGGGTGGCAGAGTTCCGTGCGCTGCCGGGACGGGGGGTACGCGGCCGGGTCGAGGGCCGACTGGTCGAAGTCCTGGCCCCGGACGACGCGTTGCCCACCGGTCTCACGGTGGACGAGGCCGCCGCGCACACGCCGGTGCTGGTGTGGGTGGACGGTGTGGCCGAGGCCCTGGTCGAGGTCGGGGACGTCGTACGGCCCGGCAGCTACCGGGCCGTCGACGGGCTGCGGCGGCTCGGCGTACGGCCCGTGCTCGCCACCGGCGACCGGGAGGCACCCGCCCGGGCCGTCGCGAAATCCCTCGGCATCGACGAGGTGCACGCCCGCCGCACCCCCGAGGACAAGGCCGGCCTCGTGCGAGACCTCCAGGAACAGGGCTACCGTGTCGCGTTCGTCGGCGACGGCGTGAACGACGCCGCCGCACTCGCCTGCGCCGACCTCGGCATCGCCCTGGGCACCGGCACCGACGTGGCCATCGGCGCCGCCGACGTGACCCTCGTCCGCGGTGACATCGAGGCCCTCGTGGACGCGGTACGGCTGGCCCGGCGCACCCTGGGCACGATCCGCGCCAACCTCGTCTGGGCCTTCGGCTACAACGTCGTCACCGTGCCGCTCGCCATGGTCGGCCTGCTCAACCCGATGGTGGCGGCCGCCGCGATGTCGGTCAGCTCGCTGCTGGTCGTCACCAACAGCCTGCGGCTGCGCGGCCGGTCGCCCTCGCCCGCTCCCGTCGCCCGGAGGCGTCCACGGTGACCACGCCGCCCGCACCACCCCCACCGTCGCTCTGGCGGCCGACCCGCCGCCGGCTCACCGAGACCCTGCCGGCCGCCATCGCGCCGGTCGTCGCGTTCGGCCTCGCCCTCGGCGGCCTGACGACGTGGGTCACGGCCGGGAAAGCGGGCAGTCCGCCCCGGATCGCCGTCTCGAACGGGCGGGTCTTCCCGCCGTACGGGAACAACAGGACACCGCCGCGTGCTTCGACGTCACCAACGGCGGCGGGGCGGACGACCGGCCGGTGAGGGCGACTTCCTCCGCCGCGAGCGGGGGACTCGCCCGCGGCCGCCCTCGCATGCTCGGCGGCTCCGCCGCTGCCAGGGCCGACGCGCCCTCGGTGACCGTCCCGACCGGCGGCGCGCTGTCCATGTCGCCCGCCCGCCTGGACGTCACGCTGACCGTCAGGTCCCGTCTGCGCTCGGGCGATCTCGTGCCGTTCACGCCGCACTTCGAGCACAGCGGGGCGGTCAGGATCCTCGCGGTGGTGATCCGGCCGACGGCGTGAGGGGGCAAGGTCCGGGCGTTCGTCGTGGTCCAGATCACACTCCGTGGGCTGAGTGGGGTCCCCGTCGGACATCCGTACCCCCGCATGACGACCCAAGCCCGGATGCGAGGATGAGGGGCCATGACAGCAGGGTGGTGTTCTCGCACGCTACGGGCCGCGGTGTTCGCGGCCGTGTGCGTGCTGCTCGCCGCCTTGGGCCACGTCCTGATGTCCGGCAGCCAGGTGCCCGCCTGGGCGCCGGCCACCGGCCTGGCCGGGACGGGTGCCGTCGGCTGGTGTCTGGCGGGCCGGGAACGCGGGTTGCCACTGATCGTGACGGTCGTGGTGGTCGCCCAGGCCGTACTGCATGAGGCGTTCTCCCTGGCGCAGGCGTCATCGGGCGGGACGGCCTCCATGGGCATGGCGTCCATGGGCAGGGGCTCCATGGACATGGGCTCGATGCGGATGGGCTCCATGGACTCCATGGACGGCATGGGGCACATGAGCATGAGCCGCATGGGACACGTGGATCACCTGGGGCACATGGGGCATTCGATGGACGGCGGAGGCTCGTCGTACGGCATGCTCGCCGCCCACCTGCTCGCCGCGCTCCTGACCGGTCTGTGGCTCGCGTACGGCGAGAAGGCCGCCTTCCGCATCCTGCGGGCCGTGGCCGGATGGCTGGCCGCGCCGCTACGACTGCTGCTGGCGCTGCCTCCCTTCGTCTTCTCGTCCACGCGATCACCTCCCGGGGGCCTCCGGTGGGGACGGCTGTCGTCTAGCGACAGCTGGACTCCCGAGGCCGCACCTGCGCGCCTCGGGCCCCGGCCGTACGCCCGCGCAGGCGTCGTAGCGGCATCATCCACGCCGTCGCGCCGGTGCGCCGTAGGGCCGTCTCCCCCTCACCGGGCCGCTCGCGCCGTCGCGCGCGCCGGCCCGGATCACGGATCCCGAGAAGGACACCAGGTGATCACCTCTGCCCTGCTTGATTCGCACCGCGATACGGACAGCCCGGCATCCGTCGACGAGTCGACCACCGCCCGCGCGCTGGCGGCCCGAGGCGGTGACCCCGGCGCCGTCGAGGACTTCGTCAGCGCTCTGCATCGCGATGTCCTGCGGTACGTCGCCCACTTGTGCGGTGACCCGCAGGCCGTCGAGGACCTCGCCCAGGACACCTTCCTGCGCGCGCTCGGCAGCCTGCACCGCTTCGAGGGCCGTTCCTCGGCACGGGCGTGGCTGCTGTCCATCGCCCGCCGTGCGGTCGTCGACAGCTACCGTCACGCGGCCGCCCGGCCCCGGCTGTCCTGCGCACCGGACTGGCAGCTGGCCGTCGAACTGGCCCAGCCCCGTGGCCTGCCCGGATTCGACGACGGCATCGTGCTGCTGGATCTGCTGGCCGCGCTGCCCGACGAGCGCCGGGAGGCGTTCGTCCTCACCCAGCTGCTCGGCCTCCCGTACGCGGAGGCGGCCGAGGTCAGCGACTGCCCGGTCGGCACGGTCCGCTCCCGTGTGGCCCGCGCCCGGGCGACCCTGATGGAGCTGCTGGACGAGGCGGAGGGGACCGTGGTGCCGGCGGCGATCTGAGCCAGGTTTCGCCCCCGCCCCCGACCAGGGGGCGGGGGCGACGAGGAGCCATGTCGCACCCCGCCGCCTCGACGATCACAGCGTCAGCGACGGCCACGACCTGCCGTAGCTGTCGAGGCACGACCTCGTGGGGAGCTGGTCAGGTGGTGGCGGGGGTGTGGAAGTAGTGGCCCTTGGCGAGGTCTTCGAGCAGGGTGGGGTGGGTGGGCTGCCAGTCGAGCAGTTCGCGGGTCAGGGTGTTCGACACCGGGACGTCGAGGCTCATGAACGGGCTCAGCCAGGTGAAGTGCTCCGCCGCCGTTTCGGGGGCCACGGAGGTCACCGGTACGTCGAGGTGGCGGCCGATCGCCGCGGCGATGTCGCGGAGCGCGACGCCCTCCTCCGCGACGCCGTGCAGCGCCGATCCGGCGGGCGCCTTCTCGACGGCCAGGCGGAACAGCCGTGCGATGTCGAGACGGTGGACCGCCGGCCAGCGGTTGGCGCCGTCGCCGATGTAGGCGGAGACCTTCTGGGCGCGGGCGGTGGCGACCAGGTGCGGCACCCAGGCGTAGTCCCCCTCGCCGTGGACGGTCGGAGAGACCCGCACCGCCGATGAGCGGACGCCGCGCGAGGCGAACGCGAGCGCGGCCTGGGCGGTGGCCGACCGGGTCACATACGGCGAGCCGTCGATGGCGGGCGCATCCTGCTCGGTCACCGGGCGCCCCGTCGGGAAGCCGATGAAGCCGGTGGCGAGGACAAGGGGGCGATCCGTGCCGGCGAGCGAATCCCCGAAGGTGTCGACGACGCGGCGATCGGCGTCGGCGGCGCCCTGGTAATCGCCGGTGAACGCGCGCTCGCCATTGAAGGCGAGGTGGATCACCCCGTCCGACGCGGCGGCCGTGTCCCGCAGCACCTCGAGGTCGTCGAGGGTGCCGCGGACGACCTCCACGCCGGCCGCGGTGAGTACGGCGGCGGAGGCGTCGGAGCGGGCGAGCCCGACGACCTGGTGCCCCGCGCCGATGAGCTCGGGAACGACAGCGGAGCCGATGAAGCCGGACGCGCCGGTCACAAAGATGCGCATGGGATACCCCAACACTTGATTGCAGTTACTGCACTTCAGTTACTGCAATCGACCTTAACATCTGATTGCAGTCACTGAAATCACGTAGAATCCGCCCATGGGTAGATGGCAGCCGAACGCGCGCGAGCGCCTGGCGGCCGCGGCGCTGGAGCTCTACAGCGAGCGCGGATACGAGCAGACCACCGTGGCGGAGATCGCCAAGCGCGCCGGGCTCACGGAGCGGACCTTCTTCAATCACTACGCCGACAAGCGCGAGGTGCTGTTCGCCACCGCCGGCGAGTTCCAGGACCGGTTCGTGGGGGCGGTCTCCGGTGCCCTGAAGTCCGTGGCGCCGATCGACGCTCTGGCCGTGGGTCTTGACGCGATCGCCGAGATGCTCACCGGCCAACGCGACTTCGTACGCACCCGACAGGCCGTGATCATGTCGAACCCCGAGCTCCAGGAGCGCGACCTGATCAAGCTCGCCTCGACCTCGGCCGCGCTCGCCGACGCCCTGCGCCGACACGACGTCGCGGAACCGGACGCGAGCCTGGTCGCCGAGGCGGGGGTCGCCCTCTTCAAGGTCGGCTTCCATCGCTGGATCGCGGCGGACGAGGAACGCGAACTGTCGCTGTTGATGCGGGAGGCACTGGCCGCACTCAAGGCCGTGACCGCGGGCGCTTAGTGCGCGGCAGGACCCCGACGCCCGGCCAGAGCGTGGGCCTGAGGCGCCCGTACGCTTCTCTCGTGCTGGAGGCCGGGAAGAAGGGACCCAGGGCGATCGATAGTGTCCTGAGCGTAGATCCGACCGGCCGACGTGCGTAGCAGCGAGGTGAGAGCCCACATGTTCACCACCCGACCCACCCTCCAGGGCACCTTCGGCATGGTGTCCTCCACGCACTGGCTGGCCTCCCAGTCGGCGATGGCGGTCCTGGAGAACGGCGGCAACGCCTACGACGCGGCCGTCGCGGGCGCGTTCGTCCTGCACGTGGTCGAGCCGCACCTCAACGGGCCCGCCGGCGAGGTGCCGATCCTGCTCGCCCCGGCCGGTGGTGAGGTGCGCGTGCTGTGCGGGCAGGGCGTGGCCCCGGCCGGCGCCACGGTCGCCCACTACCGGGGACTCGGCCTGAACCTGGTCCCCGGCACCGGCCCGCTGGCCGCGGCCGTTCCCGGCGCCTTCGACGCCTGGCTGCTCCTGCTGCGCGACCACGGCACCAAGCCGTTGGAGGAGATCCTGGCGTACGCCATCGGGTACGCCGAGCACGGGCACCCGCCCGTGGAGGGCGTCGGCGCGACGGTGGCGAGCGTACGGGAGCTGTTCGAGACCGAGTGGACCTCGTCGGCGGAGCTGTACCTGCCCGGCGGCCGTGAGCCCCGGCCCGGCGAGTTGTTCCGCAACCCCGCCCTCGCCGCCACCTGGAAGCGGCTGCTCGCCGAGACCGCCGGCGCCGGGGACCGGGAGGCGCGGATCGATGCGGCCCGCGAGGTATGGCGCACCGGCTTCGTCGCCGAGGCCCTGGTCCGGCAGGCCGCCCGCCCCACCATGGACACCAGCGGCGAGCGGCACACCGGCACCCTCACCGCCGCCGACCTGGCCGGCTGGTCCGCGAGCTACGAGACCCCGGTGTCCTACGACTGGAACGGCTGGACCGTGTGCAAAGCGGGCCCTTGGAGCCAGGGCCCGGCCCTCCTCCAGCAGCTCGCCCTGCTGCCGCCCGAGCTGTCCGAGCTGCCCGGGTACGGCTCCGCCGACTACCTGCACCTCCTCATCGAGGGCTGCAAGCTCGCCATGGCCGACCGCGAGGCGTGGTACGGGGACGCGGCCGAGGTGCCGCTGGCCGAACTGCTCTCCGACGCGTACAACGCCGAGCGGCGCGGCCTGGTCGGCGCCAAGGCCTCCGAGGAGCTGCGGCCCGGCAGTCCCGGTGGACGCGTGCCCCGGCTGCCCGGGTACGCGCGCGTGGAGGCCGCGAGCGGCACCGCCTTCGACCCGTTGGGCGCGGGCGAGCCCACGGTCGCGCAGGTCGCCGCCGACGGCACCACCCGGGGCGACACCTGCCACCTGGACGTCGTCGACCGCTGGGGCAACATGATCGCGGCCACCCCCAGCGGCGGCTGGCTCCAGTCCAACCCCGTCGTCCCCGAACTGGGCTTCCCGCTGGGCACCCGGCTGCAGATGGCCTGGCTGGAGGAGGGCCTGCCGAACTCGCTCACCCCCGGCCGCCGGCCCCGCACCACGCTCACCCCGTCGATCGCCCTGCGCGACGGCGTCCCGGTGCTGGCCTTCGGCACGCCCGGCGGCGACCAGCAGGACCAGTGGCAGCTGCACTTCTTCCTGGCCGTCGCGCTGCGCGGCGAGGTGCGCGGCGGGCTCGACCTCCAGGGCGCGATCGACGCCCCGAACTGGCACAACGACAGTTTCCCCAGCTCCTTCTATCCGCGCGGGCGCCGCCCCGGAAGTGTGACCGTCGAGTCGCGGACGGACTCCGCAGTGGTGGCCGAGCTACGGCGGCGCGGCCATGACGTGACGGTCGGGCCGGGCTGGTCGGAGGGGCGGCTGTGCGCGGTGGCCCGGGACCCGGGGACCGGGGTGCTGTCGGCGGGGGCGAATCCGCGCGGGATGCAGGGGTACGCGGTGGGGCGCTGACCCCGCACCGGCGGCACCGGCTGTTCGTCCGTATTCCATGCGCCATACATCAAACCGGTGGGGATTGTCAGTGACGCGTGCTCTCATGGAGGCATGATCGAAGCAACGGAGACCATCGACGAGTTTCTCCTGGAGCACGCCGGTGACGTCGAGGACGCCATCCGCAAGGCCGCCCGGACCGAGATCCTGCCCCGCTGGCGCCGGCTCGCCGACCACGAGGTCGACCAGAAGAGCGGGCCGCACGACCTGGTGACGGACGCCGACCGGCTCGCCGAGCGGTATCTCACCGCGACACTCGGGCCGCTCCTGCCCGGCTCCGTGGTGGTCGGCGAGGAGGCGGTGCACGCCGACCCGGAGACCTACGACGCACTCCAGGGCGACGCGCCGGTGTGGATCGTCGACCCGGTCGACGGCACCCGCCAGTTCGTGCGCGGCGAGGACGGCTTCTGCACGCTGGTGGCGCTCGTCCACCGGGGCGTCCTGCTCGCCTCCTGGACCTACGCCCCGGCCCGTGACCAACTCGCCACGGCGGTACGGGGGAAGGGCGCCTTCCTCGACGGCGAGCGGCTGCTCTCCGGTGCGCCCGCGGCGGGTCGGGACCTGCGCGTAGCCACCTCCCACCCGGACTACACGACCGACGCGCAGAAGCGCGCTCTGTTCCCTCTGTGGACCGACGGCGTCGCCCCGCGCGCCTGCGGCTCGGCGGGCCTGGAGTATCTCGCCGTCGCCCGCGGCGAGTTGGACGCGACGGCGTTCTCCTGGGAGGCCGCCTGGGACCACGCGGCCGGGCTGCTGCTGGTCGAGGAGGCGGGCGGCGCCCACCTCACCCTCGCCGGCGAGCCGTTCCGGATCACGGGCGGCAACACCCTGCCGTTCACCGCGGCCCGCGACGCGGCCACCGCCCACCGGGTGGCGGACCTGCTGCGGAACCCGCACTGGTAACCCAGACGAGGGCGGTGTCAGTCCTCCGGCATATCCTGAACCCGAGTGGCCAATCGGCTGACGAAGGGGTGCGAAGGTGCCGTCGATGCTCGATGCGGTCGTGGTGGGGGCGGGGCCGAACGGCCTGACGGCCGCCGTGGAGCTGGCCCGGCGCGGCTTCTCCGTCGCCGTCTTCGAGGCGCGTGACACCGTGGGCGGCGGCGCCCGCACCGAGGAACTCACGCTGCCCGGCTTCCGGCACGACCCGTGCTCCGCGGCGCACCCGCTCGGCATCAACTCGCCCGCGTTCCGCGCCCTGCCCCTGGAGCGCTACGGCCTGGAGTGGCTGCACCCCGAGCTGCCGATGGCCCACCCCTTCCCGGACGGCCGGGCCGCCGTACTCGCCCGCTCGGTCGCCGAGACGGCGGCCTCCCTCGGACCGCGCGACGCCGGCACCTACCGCAGGCTGGTCGAGCCGTTCCTGCCCAAGTGGGACACCCTGGTCCGGGACTTCATGTCCCTGCCGCTGACCGCGCTGCCCCGCGACCCGGTCACCCTGGCCCGCTTCGGCCTGGTCGGGCTGCCGCCCGCCACCCTCCTGCTGCGCCGCTTCCGCGACGAGCGGGCCAGGACCCTCTTCGCCGGCCTCGTCGCCCATGTCATGGCCCCGCTCGGCGGCCTCGCGACCGGCGCCGTCGGCCTGGTCTTCGCGCTCGCCGCACACGCCCGCGGCTGGCCGGTGGCCCGAGGCGGCTCGCAGGCCATCTCCGACGCCCTCGCCGCCTATCTCAAGGACCTCGGCGGCGCGATCCACACCGACTACGAGGTCAAGCGCCTCGACGACCTGCCGCCCGCGCGGTCGTACATCTTCGACACCTCGCCGACCGCACTCGCCCGTATCGCCGGCCTCGGCAACTACTACCGGGACTACCGGTACGGCCCGGGCGTCTTCAAGATCGACTACGCGCTGGACGGGCCGGTTCCGTGGACGGCGCCGGAGGCCCGCCGGGCCGGGACGGTGCAGATCGGCGCGGACAGCGCGGAGATCGGCACCGCCCTGCGCGCCGCCTCCCGCGAGGGCCGCGCCCCCGACCGGCCGTTCATGATCACCGTGCAGCCCGGGGTCGTGGACCCCTCCCGCGCTCCCGAGGGCAAGCAGGTCTTCTGGGCGTACGCCCATGTGCCCAGCGGCTGGACCGGCGACCTCACCGACGTGATGGAACGTCAACTGGAGCGCTTCGCCCCGGGGTTCCGCGACCGCGTGCTGGCCCGCGCCACCGCCGGACCCGCCGAACTCGCCGCCCGCAACGCGAACTACGTCGGCGGCGACATCGGCACCGGCGCGGTCTCCGGCCTGCAGATCCTGCTGCGCCCCAAGCTCTCCCTGTTCCCGTACGGCACCCCGCATCCGGCCGTCTTCATCTGCTCGTCGGCCACCCCTCCCGGCCCAGGGGTACACGGCATGTCGGGGCACAACGCGGCCAAGGCCGTGTGGAGGAGGCTGAGACAGTCATGACCCGCATCACGCTCGTCCAGGGTGACATCACCCGGCAGACCGCCGACGCGATCGTCAACGCGGCCAACTCGTCCCTGCTCGGCGGCGGGGGCGTCGACGGCGCCATCCACCGGCGGGGCGGCCCCGCGATCCTGGAGGACTGCCGCAGACTCCGCGCGGGTCACTACGGCAAGGGCCTGCCCACCGGCCAGGCCGTCGCCACCACCGCCGGCGAACTGGACGCCCACTGGGTCATCCACTCCGTCGGTCCCGTCCACTCCCCGAGCGAGGACCGCTCCGAGCTGCTGGCCTCCTGCTACCGCGAGTCCCTGAAGCGCGCCGACGAACTCGGCGCCCGCACGGTCGCGTTCCCCGCCGTCTCCACCGGGATCTACGGCTGGCCGCTGGACGACGGCGCCCGGATCGCCGTGGCGACCGTCCGGGACGCGGACACGGCCGTCGAGGAGGTCCGGTTCGTGCTCTTCGACGAGCGGGCCTACGAGGCGTTCGCCGCGCAGCTGACCTGAGCGCGAGGGCTCACACCGAGTCCCGGACGATGATCCGTGCCGGTACCGGCACCAGCCCCGCCGAGTCCAGCCCCAGCGCGGTGCGCGCCGCCAGCCGGCCATGGGCCTCCGCGTCGATGTGCACGGTGGTCAGGGCGGGGGTGCTCAGCTCGCCGTACTCGGTGTCGTCGTAGCCGATCACCGCGATGTCGCCGGGGACCGCAAGGCCCAGGTCGTGCAGGGCGGTCAGGGCGCGCAGGGCGAGGTCGTCGTCGAAGGCGGCGACCGCCGTGACGCCCGGATGGGCCTCGCGCAGCGCGGCGACCGCGCCGGCCCCCGCCTGCCTGGGCCGGGGCACCGCGAACGCCACCAGGGGCGGCAGGCCCAGGCTGTGCACGGTGTGCTCGGCGAACCGACGCCGGGCCCGGGCCGGCGCCGAGTCCTCCTCGGGCAGGGCCAGCGCGATCCGGGTGTGCCCGTGCTCGGTCAGATGCCGGATCTGCAGGGCCGCGTGCGCGGCGAGGCCGTCCTTCCAGCCGCCGCCCCGGTCCTCCAGGTCATGACCGGTCAGATACGGCTCGGCGAACCGGATCATGGCACGCGGGGTGATGGCGTCGAGCACCTGCCGGGTCGCCTCCGCCGAGTGCTGCCCGTGCCGCACCAGCAGGACATGCCCGTGGGCGGCGAGTTCGTCGTCCAGACCGCGCACATAGCTGCGTGAGTAGTTGCCCTCCAGCCCCCGGTCCAGGTCGAGGACCACCACCCGGGAACTGCCCTCGCGCAGCGCGCGGGCCACCCCGTGCGGGACATAGCCGAGGTCGCGCGCCGCCTGCCGGACCCGGTCGCGGGTGGCGGCCGAGATGGACTGGCGCGGGTCGTCGTTCAGGACGAAGCTGACCGTGGCACGCGAGACACCGCTGGCACCGGCCACGTCGTTCAGCGTGACTCTCCCGGACCCACTCATTGCCCGGCCCCGATCCTCGGTTCCGGCCGTTCGGTCCAGGCAGTGCCGACCGGGACCAGATGGGCCTCGGCCGCGCGCCGGAACGCCGGCAGCAGGGGATGGCGGTCGCCGGCCCGGGTGGCCAGGACGACCTGGACGGAGTCCGCGTCCAGGACCGGCACGACGACGATGTCCGGCCGCAGGTTGCCCCGGAAGCCGGCCGGCGCCAGCGACACCACCTCACCGCTCGCCACCAGCTCCAGCTTGTCCTCCAGCGTGTCCACCAGGGCGCCCAGGTTGGTGTGACCGGCGGGATTCGCGCCGATCCGGTCGGCGCCGGTGAAGCGGGGGAGTGGCTCGTCGGCGAAATCGGCGAGGGTGACCGACTCCTTGCCCGCCAGCCGGTGGCCGAGCGGGACCAGCAGCACACGGGGCTCGTCGTACAGGACGGTGATGTCCAGGTCGTCGGCGGTGAACAGGAAGCGGGTCACCACCACGTCGACCCGGTGGTCGAGCAGCGCGTCGCGCGGTTCGTTCCAGTCCACGTGCAGGGTGCGGACGTCGGCCTCCGGGTGGCGGTGGCGGACCTCCCGGACGGCCGGGGTGACGATCTGGTGCGTGGTGTACCCGACCGTGAACGGGCCGCGCGCGGCGGCCGAGCGGGCGCTCGCGGCAGCCCGGGCGGCACTGCGCAGCAGCTCCCTGGCCAGCGGCAGAAAGGTCTCGCCGGCTTCGGTGAGCCGGGTGCCGCGCGGGGTGCGATCCAGTAGCCGGACACCCAGCTCCCGCTCCAGACGCCGGATCTGCCGGCTCAGCGACGGCTGGGCCAGATGCAGCGCGTCGGCCGCCCGGCCGAAGTGCAACTCCTCGGCGACCACGGTGAAGTAGCGCACCAGACGCAGCTCCAGGTCCACCGGCGGTACGAAGGAATCGGGCACGCCTCGACTCTACTCCCGCCGTCGTGAGCTGCGGTCATGACCGGACGGGCATCACCGGGTGCGGAACGGGTCTTGGACCCCGGCTCCGGGCCGGACGCAGGCTGGAGTCGTCCCAGCACATTCACTCTCCGTGAGGTGATTCGTCATGCGTGTGTTCGTCACCGGCGCCACCGGGTTCATCGGCAGCGCGGTCGTCCGTGAACTGCTCGGCGC
The DNA here is from genome assembly GCF_040651615.1 of Streptomyces sp. NPDC048417. Classification (NCBI taxonomy): domain Bacteria; kingdom Bacillati; phylum Actinomycetota; class Actinomycetes; order Kitasatosporales; family Streptomycetaceae; genus Streptomyces; species Streptomyces sp. NPDC048417. The sequence goes on from NZ_JBEZKI010000018.1 coordinate 184,132, forward strand.
CGGGCACCAGGTGCTCGGCCTGGCCCGGTCGGACGTGGCCGAGGCGGCCCTGAAGGAGGTGGGAGCGGAGGTGCACCGCGGCGATCTGAACGACGTCGACGGCCTGCGGGCCGCGGCGGATGCGACGGACGGGGTGGTCCACACGGGCTTCAACCACGACTTCTCCGATATGCCGGGTGCCCTGCGCACCGAACTCGCGGCCCTGGCGGCCTTCGGCGACGCCCTCGCCGACTCCGGCCGCCCCCTGGTCATCAGCTCCGTGACCGGCCTGCTCGCCCCGGGCCGCCTCGGCACCGAGACGGACGGACCCGACCCCGCGGCGCCCGGCGCGCACCGCGGGGAGTCGGAGCGGGCTGCCCTCGCCCTGGCCGACCGCGGCGTACGGGTCTCCGCGATCCGGCTCTCGGCCTCCGTCCACGGCGCCGGCGACCACGCCTTCGTCCCGCACCTGATCGACCTCGCCCGGGACAAGGGGGTCGCCGGCTACCCGGGCGACGGCGCCAACCGCTGGCCGGCCGTGCACCGCCTGGACGCGGCCGTCCTCTTCCGCAAGGCCCTGGAGACCGCCCCGGCCGGTGCCGTGCTGCACGCGGCCGCCGAGGAGGGCGTACCGCTCCGCGACATCACCGCGGTCATCGGCCGCCGCCTCGGTCTGCCGGTGGTGTCCCTCGCACCCGAGGAGGCGGCCGCCCACTTCGGGTGGGTGATCCGCTTCGCCGGCAACGACAACCCGACGTCGAGCACCGCGACCCGCGAGCGCTACGACTGGCGGCCCGATCAGCCGGGACTGCTGGCCGACCTCGACCAGGACCACTACTACGGCGGCTGAGCCCCGCGCCCGCCCTGCCCGGGGGCGCCGACGCCCCAGTGGCCAACCGGCGTCCCCGGCCCCCAGGTCCTCCGGGCCCCGCCCTCGGTGCCCCGGGGTCAGCCGGTGGTCCCGGCCGTCCCGGAAGTCCCGGCCGTCTCCGGCGTCCTGGCGCCCCGGGCTGTGCGAACCGTCCCCGCGGCCTCCGGCGGCCGCGGTGCCAACCCCCACGACACCCCCGCCAGTGCCGCGACCGTCCCGGCGACCAGCAGGGGATGGCCGACCAGCCAGGTCTGGAGGTTCGCGAACGGGTCGGCCGGGGTCAGCGTCGCCCGTTCCAGCATCCAGGACACCGAGAACACCAGGCCGACCACGGCGATCCCGATCCGGAACGCCGGGTAGACGGCGGTGCGGGCCAGCACCAGCAGCGACGGCATCAGCAGGGCGACGACCAGCAGCTGGGTCAGCTCGATGCCCAGGTTGAAGCCGAGCAGCGTGGTCACCAGGGAAACCCGGTCGAGCCCCAGCCCGCCTCGACGGCACGGGTTTCACCGGGGAAGCCGACGCCGCCGGCCCGGGAGGCGGAATCGCCGGAGGCGGCGGTCGGGACGAAGTGGGCCGGCTCTCGACGTCGTTCAGCCGCATGCTCGCCCGGCTCACCGCCGCACGGGAGGCGCAGGAACGGCTCGTCCAGGACGCCGCCCACGAGCTCCGCACCCCCCTCACCAGCCTGCTCACCAACGCCACCGTGCTGCGCAGGGCGAGCGAACTCGCCCCGGACGCCCACGCCCGGCTCCTCGACGACGTCGAGGGCGAGACCCGCGAACTCGGACTCCTCGTCGACGAACTCGTCCAACTGGCCCTCGCCCGGGGCCGGGACGAGCCCGACGGGGCCGTGGACCTGGCCGAGCTGGCCGGGCGCGGGGCACGGCGTGTGTACCGTCGCACCGGACGGTTGGTGCACATCGACTCCGACGGCACGGTGGTCCAGGGTCTGCGGCACGCCCTCGAACGGGCCGTCGGGAACCTCCTGGAGAACGCCGCCAAGTTCGATCCCGACGGCCGGGAGCCGATCGAGGTGCGCATCCGGGCGGGCGCGGTCGTCGTCTCCGACCGGGGGCCCGGCATCGACACCGTCGACCTCCCCCGTGTCTTCGACCGCTTCTACCGCGCCGACACGGCCCGTGGCCTGCCCGGTTCCGGGCTCGGCCTGGCCATAGTGCGGGAGGTGGCGCGAGTTCACGGGGGAACCGTGTCCGCGGCCCGGCGAGCCGGTGGCGGGGCGATGGTCGGATTCGTCGTGGCGGCGGAGCGGGTGCGGTCGGTGCGGGGCGGCCAGCTGGACGGGACGGAGTGAGCCAGGCCTGCGGTCGCGCCTGTGCGTGCGGGAGGGCTTCGCATAGGCGGTCACGCAGCCGCAGGCCCGCTCACCTACGTGTCGGATTTCCGCCAGCACCGGCCCCGCCCGGTGGCCGATGCTGGACCCATGCAGAAAGGGACGAACCTCGACCGAGAGCACTGTGTACGAGCCGTGCAGTCCAAGGACGCACGGTTCGACGGCTGGTTCTTCACGGCCGTCCTGACCACCCGCATCTACTGCCGGCCCAGCTGCCCGGTGGTTCCGCCCAAGCCCGAGAACATGACGTTCTACCCGAGCGCGGCCGCCTGCCAGCAGGCCGGCTTCCGGGCCTGCAAGCGCTGCCGCCCCGACACCAGCCCCGGCTCCCCGGAGTGGAACCAGCGCGCCGACCTGGTCGCCCGCGCCATGCGGCTGATCGCCGACGGGGTCGTGGACCGCGAGGGCGTGCCCGGCCTCGCCGTCCGCCTCGGCTACAGCCCCCGGCAGGTCGAACGCCAGCTTCTCGCCGAGCTCGGCGCCGGCCCGCTGGCCCTCGCCCGGGCCCAGCGCGCCCAGACCGCCCGCCTGCTGATCGAGACGACCGCCCTGCCGATGGCGGAGATCGCCTTCGCGGCCGGCTTCTCCTCGATCCGCACCTTCAACGACACCGTCCGCGAGGTCTTCGCGCTGTCCCCGAGCGAGCTGCGCGCGAGGGCCCCGAAGAGCGCCTCGAGCGCCCCCGGAGCGCTGTCCCTCCGGTTGCCCTTCCGCGCCCCCCTCAACCCCGACAACCTCTTCGGCCACCTCGCGGCCACCGCCGTACCCGGTGTCGAGGAGTGGCGGGACGGCGCCTACCGGCGGACCCTGCGGCTGCCGTACGGCCATGGCATCGTGGCCCTCGCCCCGAAGCCCGATCACATCGCCTGCCGGCTCACCCTCAGCGATCTGCGGGACCTGCCCGTCGCCATCAGCCGCTGCCGGCGGCTGCTCGACCTGGACGCCGACCCGGTCGCGGTCGACGACCAGCTGCGCACCGACCCCGTCCTGGCTCCGCTGGTGGACAAGGCGCCCGGCCGCCGGGTGCCCCGCACGGTCGACGAGGCGGAGTTCGCGGTCCGGGCCGTGCTGGGCCAGCAGGTCTCCACGGCCGCCGCCCGCACCCACGCGGCCCGTGTGGTGACCGCCCACGGCACCCCCGTGGACGACCCGGAGGGCGGCCTCACCCACCTCTTCCCGTCCCCTGAGGCGCTCGCGGAAGTGGCCCCCGAGACCCTGGCGATGCCCCGCACCCGCCGTACCACCTTCACCACCCTGGTCGGCCGACTCGCCGACGGCACCCTTCACCTGGGCGTGGAGAGCGACTGGGCACAGGCCCGCGCGAAGCTCCTCGAACTCCCCGGCTTCGGCCCCTGGACCGTCGACGCCATCGCCATGCGCGCCCTCGGCGACCCCGACGCCTTCCTCCCCACCGACCTCGGAATCCGCCGTGCCGCCCAGGAACTGGGCCTGCCCGGCACCCCGGCCGCCCTCACCGCCCGCGCGGCCGCCTGGCGCCCCTGGCGGGCCTACGCGGTCCAGTACCTGTGGGCGACCGACAGCCACCCGATCAACTTCCTTCCCGTGTAAGGACCCTGCCATGAAGAACCACACCGTCACCGACAGCCCCTACGGCCCCCTCACCCTGGTCGCCGAGGACGGCACGCTCTGCGGCCTCTACATGGAGGCCCAGCGCCACCGCCCGCCCGAGGAGAACTTCGGCACCCGCGACGATGAAGTCTTCACCGAGACCGAGGAACAGCTCGCCGCCTACTTCGCGGGCGAGTTGAAGGAGTTCACCGTCGAACTGCGCCTGACCGGCACCCCGTTCCAGCGCGGTGTCTGGGAACAGCTGCGCCGGATCCCGTACGGCGAGACCCGCACCTACGGCGAACTCGCCGACGCCCTCGGCAATCCGCAGGCCTCCCGCGCGGTCGGCCTCGCCAACGGGAAGAACCCCGTCGGCATCATCGTCCCCTGCCACCGCGTGATCGGCGCGAACGGCGGCCTCACCGGCTACGGCGGCGGCCTGCCCCGCAAGCAGCGCCTGCTGGACTTCGAGCGGGGAGCGGGGCTCTTCTGAACTCCGGGTCCGGGTAGGGTCACGCAGGGAACGGGCCTTCGACCACAGGGGTGAGATGGCGGCCAGCGACGTGCAGGTCTGGACCGGAATCGTCGGTACCTTCGCCACCGTCGGCGTCAGTGTGCTCGGAGTCGTCAACTTCCAGCGCAAACGTGACCGGTCGGCAGCGGTCGGCACGGCGTTCAGGGACGTCATGGAGGCCCTGGCGTCGGACAACTCGACCCAGCAGATGGCCGCGGCGATCCTGATGCGCCGGTTCTTCGACACCAACTCGGAACAGGGCGCCGGCCGCACGCCCTACGCCAACGAGGCGGTAGCCGTGATCACCGGACTGCTCAGAGAGTCCGAGACGGGCAACATCCAGAAGGTGCTCGCCGACGGTCTGTGGTACGCGCCCAGCCTCGCCCGGGCCGATCTGCAGGGCTGCAACCTGACGCGGGCCTACCTGGGCCGCAAGGAGGGGGACAGGAAGAAGGTCGACCTCACCCACGCCGACCTCTTCGAGGCCGACCTCACGGGCGCGTCGTTGAAAGGGGTCGTCGCCAGCGGGGCGGTCTTCTACCGGGCCATACTGGTGGACGCCGTACTGGCCGATGCCGTCCTGACCGGCGCGGACTTCAGACGAGCGCGTCTGACAGGCGCGAACTTCTCCCGGGCGCGGCTCGGCGGCGCGCAGTTCTCCGGGGCCGTCGACGTACCGGCGGACATAATGGGTCTATTGGACTCGAACGGCAGAGTAGTCAGCGAAGAACCCGTATGAACATCAGCGTCACCGACCGACCTCGCGTCTTCCTCGGAGCGCCGTCCATCCTCACCCCGCAGCAGCAGCCCGAGCTGGAACGCTGGGTGGCCTGGCTGGAGCACCGGTCGTGCGAGGTCGTCCGCGTGACCCGGGACAGCTACGGCGCGGATCCCTGGCGTCTGCTGACCGGACTGTTCTCCCACAGCGACGGCGTGCTCCTGCTCGGCTTCAGGCAGCTCGACGCGCGGTCCGCCGTCTGGCGACCGGACACCAAGGAGGAAGCCCGGCCGGCCGGTTGGTGGACGTCTCCCTGGCTGCAACTGGAGGCGGGCATGGCCGTGGCCCTGCGCGTGCCGGTCCTGGTCGCACCCGAGACCGAGGTGGAGGACGGAGTGTTCCACCCCGACGCCTGGGGCACCCATGTGCAGGGCACGGCACTGACCGACCCCGGCGCCACGGCTGATCACTGGCTGACCGCCGTCCGCGAGCACCGCGACCGCCGTACGTCCGCTGGCCCGGGGTGACCGTTACGAGCCTGCCTCCCCGAGCCGCCGCAGCAGCGCGGGCAGCGCCGTCCCGATCGGTTCCCGGACGATCTCGTCGGCCCGGTCGTCGTACGGCGTCGGCTCGGCGTTGACGATGATCAGTCGGGCGCCGTGGTCGGCGGCCACGCCCGCGAGCCCGGCGGCGGGCTGCACCTGAAGGGTGCTGCCGACAGCGATGAACACCGTGCACGCCTTGCTGATGGCGAGGGCCTCGCCGAGGACGACCGGGTCGAGCCGCTCACCGAACATGACGGTCGCCGACTTGAGGATGCCGCCGCACTCCAGGCAGAGCGGGTCCTCCTCGCCGGCCTCGACCCGGGCGATCGCGTCCGCCATGGGCCCCCGCGCATGGCACTTCGTGCACACCACGCTGCGCGCCGACCCGTGCAGTTCGAGCACCTTGCGGGCGGGCATCCCGGCGAGCTGGTGCAGCCCGTCCACGTTCTGCGTGATCACCCGTACGGGCGTCCCCGACCTGTCCAGCTCGGTGACCGCACGGTGTGCCGCGTTCGGGTCGGCCTTCAGCGTCCGGTTCTTCCGCCGCAGTTGCCAGGACCGGCGCCGGATCTCCGGGTCGCCCATGTAGTAGTCGTACGTCACGAGCTTCTCGGCCTCGGGATCCCTGCGCCACAGACCGTTCGGGCCGCGGTAGTCGGGGATTCCGGAGTCGGTCGAGATGCCGGCGCCGCTGAGGATCGCGACGAGGGGCTTGGTCATGCGTTCGAGGGTAGGACGGGCCGGGTGCGGGCGGCGAGCGGATATCGCCCGGCCCGCTCAGCCCACCCTGTCGCCGTTCTCCAGCTCCGCGGTGCCCGCCCCCTCGTCCAGCACGTCCAGCGCGGCCAGTACGCGGCGGCCCAGGGAGCCCGTCAGATACGTGCTGAGTTCCGCGCGGGGGACCAGCCGCCAGGACAGCAGTTCCTCCTCCTGGAGCCGGATCGCGCCGAGGTCGGCGTCGGTGACGACACCGCCGTCGTACAGATAGGCGACGATCGGCGGCCGGCCCGTGCCGTGCACCCAGTCCACCGTGAGCAGCCGGCCCATCTCCCGGTCCAGGCCGATCTCCTCCAGGGTCTCCCGGCGGGCGCCCTGGCGCGGGGTCTCCCCGTCGTCGGACTCGACCGTCCCGCCGGGCAGCGCCCAGCCCTCCCGGTAGTTGGGCTCGACCAGCAGCACCCGTCCCTCGGCGTCCTGGAAGAGCGCGGCCGCCCCGGCGAGGATCCGGGGGAGGCTCGCGATGTACGCGGCGTAGTCCTCAGTCGTGGTCACCCAGGAAGGGTAACCAGCGCGGGCTCGGGGCCGGTCCGGGCGAGCCGTACGGTGCGCTCCGCCAGGTCGCTGATGCGGGCCCCGTCGAAGCCGAAGACCGCGCTGCGGACCGTGTCCTCCAGAGGGTTCTTCCACTGGTCCGGGATGGCCGCCGCGCCGGTCAGCACCCCGGCCACCGAGCCCGCCGTGGCGCCGTTGGAGTCGGTGTCCAGGCCGCCGCGCACGGTGAGGGTGATGGTCCGGGTGAAGTCGCCGTCGCCGTAGAGCAGCCCGGCGGTGAGCACGGCCACGTTGGGGACGGTGTGGATCCAGCCGAGGCCCGCGGTCTCGGCGGAGACGGTGGTGAGGGTGTCCTCCCAGCTCAGCCGGGTCTCGTGCAGGGAGGCGACCCGTCGTACGGTCCGCGCGAGGCGGCAGCCGGCCGGTACGACGGTGAGCGCGGTGTCGATCGCCTGCCGTACGGTCGGCGCGGTGAACGCCGCCGAGATCAGCGCGGCCGCCCACATCGCGCCGTACACACCGTTGCCCGCATGGGAGAGCACCGCGTCCCGGCGGGCCAGGGCGGCGGCCCGGTGCGGGTCGGCCGGGCAGGTCCAGCCGTAGATGTCGGCGCGGATCAGGGCGCCGATCCACTCCTGGTAGGGGTTGTCGTGGGTGGCGGTGAGGGGCGGCTTCAGTCCGCTCGCGAGGTTGCGGTAGGCGGCCCGCTCCGCCGTGAACGTCTGGAGGTACGGCAGCCGCAGCAGCCACAGCTCGCCGACCTGCTCGGTGCTGAAACCGAAGCCGTGGGTCTCCAGGAGGTGCAGGCCGAGGATCGCGTAGTCGACGTCGTCGTCACGGCAGCTGCCGTGGATACGGCCGCGCACGCACTGCCGCCACTCCGGGCGCAGCTCGCCGCCGTCGCTCTCGTCGGCGGGCTCGGGGAGGTAGTCGGTGAGCGGCAGCGCGGCGGCCTGCCGCAGGTAGTGGTCGATGCGTTCCCTGGTCCACACGTCACCCCGCTCGACCGGTTTGCCGAGCATGTTGCCCGCGATCCGGCCGACCCAGCCGCCGAGCACCCGGTCGGCCAGGTCCGGACCGGCGGTGCCGTCGTTGCCCATGGCTGTGGTCTACCCGTTTTCCCAGACGGCTCCCAGGCCCTTCCCAGGCTTCGGTCGGGGAATGACGGCGGGGGTGTCCTCCGGTTAAGGTCACAGCGGCGCGACTGGCCTTGACATGCGCGAGGCCCGGAGAGCAAGGGGATACAGGTGACACAGCGCGTGCTCATCGCCGCGGACAAGTTCAAGGGCTCGCTGACGGCCGTGGAGGTCGCCGAGCGGGTCACTGCGGGGCTCCGGCGGGTCGTGCCCGGCCTGGAGGTGGAGGCACTGCCCGTCGCGGACGGCGGGGACGGCACGGTGGCCGCCGCGGTCGCCGCCGGCTTCGAACGGCACGAGAGGCTGGTCGCCGGGCCGCTGGGGCAGGAGGTCACCGCCGCGTTCGCGCTGCGCGGCGACACCGCGGTGGTGGAGATGGCCGAGGCGAGCGGTCTGCAGCGACTGCCCCGCGGTGTCTTCGCACCCCTCACGGCCTCCACGTACGGTTCCGGGGAACTGCTGCGGGCCGCGCTGGACGCGGGTGCGCGCACGATCGTCTTCGGCGTCGGAGGCAGTGCCACGACCGATGGTGGCGCCGGGATGCTGTCGGCGCTCGGGGCGCGGTTCCTGGACGAGGACGGCGAGCCGGTGCCGCCGGGCGGTGGCGGCCTCGCCGACGTGGCCCGCGCGGACCTGTCCGGCCTGGACCCGCGCCTCTCCTCGGTCGACCTGATCCTTGCCAGCGACGTCGACAACCCGCTGACCGGCCCCAAGGGCGCCCCGGCCGTCTACGGCCCGCAGAAGGGCGCCTCGCCGGACGACGTGGAGGTCCTGGACACCGCCCTCGCCCACTTCGCGAAGGTCCTGGAGGCCGAGGCCGGCCCGCGTGCGGTGGAGTACGCCGGGTCGCCGGGCGCCGGGGCCGCCGGTGGCATCGGTTACGGGGCGCTGCTGCTCGGCGCGCGCTTCCGGGCCGGCATCGAGGTCATGCTCGACGTCCTCGGCTTCGCGCCCGCGCTGGAGCGGGCGTCGCTGGTCATCACCGGCGAGGGCTCGCTGGACGAACAGACGCTGCACGGGAAGGCGCCGGCGGGGGTGGCCGCGGCCGCGCGGGCCGCCGGCAAGGAGGTCGTCGCGGTGTGCGGGCGCCTCGCCCTGCCGCCGGCGGCACTCGGCCGGGCCGGGTTCCGCCGCGCCTACCCGCTGACCGAGGTCGAGCCGGACGTGGTGAAGTGCATCGCCGACGCCGGGCCGATCCTGGAGCGGGTGGCGGAGCAGATCGGGCGGGACTTCCTCAGCTGAGGACGGCCTAGATCATCGGCGTCAGGATGCCCAGTGAGTCCCGGTAGTAGCTGCCACTGGTGAGGCCCCACACCTTGTGCTTGTTGTGCAGCCACTGGAACGCGATGTCGTGCACGACCTCGGCGGGGCGCTCCCAGACCACGGAGTGTCCCGCACCCTCCAGCTGGAACATCAGCTTCTCCGGTCCCCCAACGGCCGTGTAGAGAGCTGGTACGGAGAAGCGCAGGGCCGGGGGAACGGAGGCGGTCGGTGGGGTGTTGGCCGTCCTGTCCAGTTCCCCGTGGACGATGGCGACGGGAACCCGGTCACCGAGGATGTAGTTGCCCGATGTGTCCCGATAAGGGACCGTCTCGTTGGTCCAGCCCCAGAAATAGGAGTTCCGGAACCGGTGGATGCCCTCGAACACGCCGGGTGACAGCTCCCGGCCCCATTTGCTGCCGACGGGGTCGTTCTCCATCATGGCGGCCCACGCCCTGTCCTCCATGCCGGGCTCCCGCTGGGGCGGTGTGCCCTGCTCACGGTCCCATGCCAGCACGAAGCTCCTCTTGTCGCTGACGAACAGGGGGAAGCCGTACAGGGCGGGCGGGTCGGAGACCGGCAGTGAGGTGTTCGGCGGAATGGCGAAGGGATATGCGGGGTCTCCCGACCACCGCCCCGCGGGCGGGAAGATGGGGGCGAGCAGGAACAGGCTCTTGACGTTCTCCGGGTGCTGGAGGGTGTACGGCCCCATGGACGGTGCCGCGGCGGACCAGCCGATGAAGTCCATGGGCTTCTTCCTGCCGGGCAGGGCCCGGATGAAGTCGACCACGGTGGCCAGCTCCGCACATTCGCTCTCGGTGTTGCCCAGCTGGTGCGCGTACAGAGGCGGGCCGGTGTACGGGGGCGACAGCGGATTGGGCGTCAGGACGCTGCGCTGCGCCGGGTTGGCGTTGCGGGGCTCGTCCATCTTCGGGCGTGGCGACCGTCCGTTGCCCTGCAGGTCCATCATGAAGACGTCGTAGTGGTGTTTGGACAGGTCCTGCGCCCAGTTGTAGTCGATGGCGGAGCCGGGGACCGTCAGGTCGTACCCGGCGAGGACCGGCACGCTTCTGCCGTGGAGCATCAGGACCGGCTCGCGGGGCTGGTTGCCCTGGGTGCCGTCGTACTCCCGGACGAAGAGGTTCACGGTCTCGCCCTCGTTTGCCGGAAGCTTCGAGACGTGCGGGACCGAGTAGTCCTTGTGAGTGAGTCCGGCCATGGCTCTCCTCCGATCCGTAGAGGGGAGCAATCCCCATCCCCGAATGGGGACAAATCCCCGTAAAATCCAGCCCTATTCCACCGTCCTCCCCTGTCTCGCCCTCTGCAACTCGGCACCGGCCAGCGGTGGTTGACCCGTCAAAGGCCAACGCCGTAGGCCCTTGAACGCGAAACGGGTGTGGCCCGAGCCTCGAAGGCTCGGGCCACACCCGTTGGCGTCGTGACGAGGGTCAGGGCAGCTGGGCTGCCCTCGCCTCGCGCCTGTTGTCGCGGATGTTGTTCACCCGGCGGGCCGTGGCGAACAGCGGGATCACCGCGCCCGTCACCAGCTGCAGCGCGCAGCCGGTCTGGAGGAGCAGCTGGCCGCCCGGGGCGTCGAAGGCCCAGGCCGCCAGGAGTCCGACCCCGAGCACGATCCAGGACAGCATCGCCACGGCGAGGCGCCCACGCGGCTTCGGGTACTCGACCCGGCTCACCATCAGCCAGGCCGTGCCGAGGATCGCGAGAAGCGTCGCGAAGAACGGCAGCTCCAGGAGCACGATCGAGACGACCGTCAGCGCCCCGAAGGGGCTCGGCATGCCCTGGAACATGCCGTTCGGCGGTGTCACGCACGAGAACCGCGCCAGTCTCAGCACCACGGCCAGCAGCACAACGACGGCCCCGACCGCGGCCACCTTCTGGTACGCGTCGTCGGCCACCATGCCGTAGACGAGCACGAAGTACGCGGGGGCCAGACCGAAGCTGATCAGGTCCGAGAGGTTGTCCAGCTCGGCGCCCATGGGGGAGGAGCGCAGCTTGCGTGCGACGAGGCCGTCGAACAGGTCGAAGACCGCCGCGCAGAGCATGAGGATCACCGCGGTGGCGGCGCTGTGCCGCGCCATGCCGGCCGACTGGTCGTCCCCGGTGAGGTGCGGGATCAGGATGCCGGTGGTGGTGAAGTACACCGCCATGAAGCCACACGTGGCGTTGCCCAGCGTGAGGGTGTCCGCTATCGAGAGGCGGAGAGAGAGCGGCATCTCCTCCTCGTCGTCGCCGACCTCGTCGGCCTCGGGCACCCAGCCCGCCTGGGTCTCCGGATCAATCACGGTCAATGCGAGTCACCCCAGCCACGGTCTTCTGCCCGACCTCGACCGCGACCTCCACGCCCTCGGGCAGGTAGATGTCGACGCGCGAGCCGAAGCGGATCAGACCGATGCGGTCGCCCTGCTCGACCTTCGTGCCCTGCGGGATGTAGGGCACGATGCGACGGGCCACCGCGCCGGCGATCTGGATCATCTCGATGTCGCCGAGTTCGGTGTCGAAATGCCAGACTACGCGCTCGTTGTTCTCGCTCTCCTTGTTGAAGGCGGGAACGAAGCCACCGGGGATGTGCTCCACCGACGTCACCTGGCCCGACAGGGGCGCGCGGTTGACGTGGACGTTGAGCGGGCTCATGAAGATGGCGACGCGGGTGCGTCCGTCCTTCCACGGCATGATGCTCTGCACCACACCGTCGGCAGGCGAGATGACACGGCCCTGGGCGATCTCACGCTCGGGGTCGCGGAAGAACCACAGCATGCCCGCCGCGAGCGCGGTGGCGGGTACGGCGACGGCCTTCGCGGCGCCGGAGCGACGGGCGCGGAGGAGGCTGACGGCTGCGGTGGCGACGGTCGGGAGAAGCCACGGCGATGCTCCGCGCGCGAGGCGTACGCCGGCCAGGCTGTCTCGATGTGCAGAGGTTTGGCTGTGGGGCATGGATGACCTTCGTAGCGGATGATGCCGCGCGGGAAATGGGGACGGCGGCTTTCCGGGATCGTACCGGTCGGGGGCTGCAACTGGGCAAGCCAGGAAGCCGAGTCGGCGGCCGAAGACCGCTGACGGGGTGTGATCTTCTTCTCGAAGAAAACACCCCGTACCCGGACAATCAGCCCTGGAATCGATACTCTTCGAGCAACCTTCGCCCGATGATCATTTTCTGGATCTCGGCGGTACCTTCGCCGATCAGCAACATCGGCGCCTCACGGTAGAGACGTTCGATCTCGTACTCCTTGGAGAAGCCGTAGCCGCCGTGGATACGGAAGGCGTCCTCCACGACCTCCTTGCAGTACTCGGAGGCGAGGTACTTCGCCATCCCGGCCTCGAGGTCGTTTCGTTCCCCCGAGTCCTTTTTGCGTGCCGCGTTGACCATCATGGCATGCGCGGCCTCGACCTTGGTGGCCATCTCCGCGAGCTTGAACTGGATGGCCTGATGCTGGGCGATCGGCTTGCCGAAAGTGTGACGCTGCTGGGCGTACCGGACACCCAGTTCGAACGCACGCTGCGCGACGCCGCAGCCACGCGCCGCCACGTTGACGCGGCCGACCTCGACTCCGTCCATCATTTGGTAAAAACCTCGGCCGGTGACCCCGCCGAGCACCCGATTGGCCGGAATCCGGAGCCCGTCCATGATCAGCTCGGTGGTGTCGACGCCCTTGTAGCCCATCTTGTCGATCTTGCCCGGGATGGTGAGGCCGGGGCGGACCTCTCCGAAGCCGGGCTCCTTCTCGACCAGGAAGGTCGTCATCGACTTGTGGGGGGCCGTGCCCTCGGGGTGTCCTTCGTCACTTCGTACGAGGACGGCCACGAGGGAGGACGTGCCGCCGTTCGTCAGCCACATCTTCTGGCCGTTCAGGACGTACTCCTCGCCGTCCTTCACTGCCTTCGAGGTGATCGCCGACACGTCCGAGCCCAGGCCCGGCTCCGACATCGAGAACGCGCCCCGGATGTCGCCGGCCGCCATACGCGGCAGGAAGTGGTCCTTCTGCTCCTGCGTGCCGTGCTGCTTGAGCATGTACGCCACGATGAAGTGCGTGTTGATGATCCCGGAGACGGACATCCAGCCCCGGGCGATCTCCTCGACGCACAGCGCGTACGTCAGGAGGGACTCGCCCAGGCCGCCGTACTCCTCGGGGATCATCAGGCCGAACAGGCCGAGCTCCTTGAGGCCGTCGACGATCTGCTGCGGGTACTCGTCGCGGTGCTCCAGCTCGGTGGCGACCGGGAGGATCTCCTTGTCCACGAAGTCGCGGACGGTGGAGAGGATCTCCTGCTGGACGTCGGTCAGACCGGCGGTCTGGGCGAGACGGGCCATCGCTTACTTCCCCTGTTCCTTGAGCTCGGGGCGGCCCGGCTGCTCGCCGCCGCGCTCCTTGATGTACGTCTCGGTCGGCACCATCACCTTGCGGCGGAAGACGCACACCAGCGTGCCGTCCTGCTTGTAGCCCTTGGTCTCGACGTAGACGATCCCGCGGTCGTTCTTCGACTTCGAGGGCCACTTGTCGAGCACGGTCGTCTGACCGTAGATCGTGTCGCCGTGGAAGGTCGGCGCCACGTGCTTGAGCGACTCGATCTCCAGGTTGGCGATCGCCTTGCCGGAGATGTCCGGCACGGACATGCCCAGCAGCAGCGAGTAGATGTAGTTCCCGACCACCACGTTCTTGCCGAAGTCCGTCGTCTTCTCGGCGTAGTTCGTGTCCATGTGGAGCGGGTGGTGGTTCATGGTGAGGAGACAGAACAGATGGTCGTCGTACTCGGTGACCGTCTTTCCGGGCCAGTGCTTGTACGTCGCCCCGACCTCGAACTCCTCGTACGTGCGTCCGAACTGCATCGCGCTCACGCCTCCGGGATCTCGAACTTGGACGTGCGCTGCATGCCGGCGGCCCGGCCCTTGCCCGAGACGACCAGGGCCATCTTGCGGCTGGCCTCGTCGATCATCTCGTCGCCGAGCATCGCGGAGCCCTTCTTGCCGCCCGCCTCGGACGTGTAGTAGTCGTACGCGTCCAGGATCAGCTCGGCGTGGTCGTAGTCCTCCTGGGACGGCGAGAAGATCTCGTTGGACGCCTCGACCTGGCCCGGGTGCAGCACCCACTTGCCGTCGAAGCCGAGGGCCGCGGCCCGCTGGGCGACCGCGCGGTAGCCCTCGACGTTGCGGATCTGGAGGTAGGGGCCGTCGATCGCCTGGAGGTTGTTGGCGCGGGCGGCCATCAGGATCTTCATCAGGATGTAGTGGTAGGCGTCCGCCGGGTAGCCGGGCGGCTGCTCGCCCACGACCAGCGACTTCATGTTGATGGACGCCATGAAGTCGGCCGGGCCGAAGATGATCGTCTCGACGCGCGGGGAGGCCTGCGCGATCTCGTTGACGTTGTTGAGGCCCTGCGCGTTCTCGATCTGCGCCTCGATGCCGATCTTGCCGACCTCGAAGCCCATGGTCTTCTCGATCTGGGTGAGGAGCAGGTCCAGCGCGACGACCTGCTGGGCCGTCTGCACCTTCGGCAGCATGATGCAGTCGAGGTTCGGGCCGGCGCCCTCGACGACCGTGACGACATCGCGGTACGTCCACTCGGTCGTCCAGTCGTTGACGCGCACCACCCGCGTCTTGCCCGTCCAGTCACCCTCGTTGAGGAACTTCACGATGGTGTGCCGCGCCTCGGGCTTGGCGAGCGGCGCGCACGCGTCCTCCAGGTCCAGGAAGACCTGGTCCGCCGGGAGACCCTGGGCCTTCTCCAGGAAGCGGGGGTTCGAGCCGGGCACGGCCAGGCAGGAGCGCCGCGGGCGGAGCCGGTTGACAGAGGGAAGGTGTGCGGCGGAGCCGCTCGTTGGAGGGGTGGTGGCGGGCGACGGGCGGGCGGTCATGCGGGGACCTCCAAGGGGTCGAGCTTGTTCGCTTTCCGGATCTCGTCGACGATGCGGCCGATGATTCCGGTGATGTCGAAGTCCTTCGGGGTGAAGACCGCGGCCACTCCGGCTTCCCTGAGCTGCTCGGCGTCACCATTCGGGATGATGCCACCGGCGATCACGGGTATATCTGTGGCACCGGCCACACGGAGTCTTTCCAGGACGTCCGGGACCAGCTGGGCGTGCGAGCCGGACAGGATCGACAGGCCGACCGCGTGCACGTCCTCGGCGAGAGCCGCGTCCACGATCTGCTCGGGCGTCAGCCGGATGCCCTGGTACACCACTTCGAAGCCGGCGTCCCTGGCCCGTACGGCGATCTGCTCCGCGCCGTTGGAGTGTCCGTCAAGACCCGGCTTGCCGACCAGGAAACGGAGCTTGCCGCTGCCCAGGTCGCGGGCGGTGGCGTCCACCCTGGCCCGCACCTCGGCCATCGCCGACCCGGCCTCGGCGGGCACGGCCACCGGTGCCGAGGAGACCCCGGTGGGTGCCCGGAACTCGCCGAACACCTCCCGCAGCGCGCCCGCCCACTCGCCGGTCGTGACCCCGGCGCGGGCACACTCCAAGGTGGCCTCCATGAGGTTGCCGGTGCCCTTGGCGGCCTCCTTCAGCCGCTCCAGAGCCTTGCAGGGCCGCGGGTGGTTGAACGGTGGCTGGTAGCGCGTGTCCCGCCAGCGGCCGATCGCCGCCACCACCCTGGCCTCGACCGCCGGGTCGACCGTCTGGATCGCGGTGTCCAGGTCGGCGGTGAGCGGGTTGGGCTCGGTCGTCTCGAAGATGTTGACGCCGACGATCTTCTCCTGCCCGGACTCGATCCGGCCCCGGCGCTCCGCGTGCGAGGCGACCAGCTGCGACTTGAGATAGCCGGACTCGACGGCGGCCATCGCGCCGCCCATCTCCTGGATCCGGTCCATCTCGGCGAGGGAGTCCTCGACCAGCTGGGCGACCTTCTTCTCGATGACGTGCGAGCCCTCGAAGATGTCCTCGTACTCCAGCAGGTCGCTCTCGTGGGCGAGCACCTGCTGGATGCGCAGCGACCACTGCTGGTCCCAGGGCCGGGGCAGGCCGAGCGCCTCGTTCCAGGCGGGGAGCTGCACGGCACGCGCGCGGGCGTCCTTCGACAGCGTCACGGCGAGCATCTCGAGGACGATCCGCTGGACGTTGTTCTCCGGCTGCGCCTCGGTCAGCCCGAGCGAGTTGACCTGGACGCCGTAGCGGAAGCGCCGCTGCTTGGGGTCCTCGATGCCGTACCGCTCGCGGGTGACCTTGTCCCAGATGCGGCCGAACGCCCGCATCTTGCACATCTCCTCGACGAAGCGGACGCCCGCGTTCACGAAGAAGGAGATGCGGGCGACGACATCGCCCATGCGCTCCTGCGGCACCTGGCCGCTGTCGCGGACGGCGTCGAGGACGGCGACGGCCGTGGACATCGCGTACGCGATCTCCTGGACCGGGGTGGCGCCCGCCTCCTGCAGGTGGTAGCTGCAGATGTTGATCGGGTTCCACTTCGGCATGTGGGAGACCGTGTAGGCGATCATGTCCGTCGTCAGCCGGAGGCTCGGCCCCGGCGGGAAGACGTGCGTCCCCCGGGACAGGTACTCCTTGACGATGTCGTTCTGGGTCGTGCCCTGGAGCTTGGTGATGTCCACGCCCTGCTCCTCGGCGACGACCTGGTAGAGCGCCAGCAGCCACATGGCGGTGGCGTTGATCGTCATCGAGGTGTTCATCTGCTCCAGGGGGATGTCCTGGAACAGCCGGCGCATGTCACCGAGGTGCGAGACGGGTACGCCCACCCGGCCGACCTCGCCGCGGGCGAGGATGTGGTCGGGGTCGTAGCCGGTCTGCGTCGGCAGGTCGAACGCCACCGACAGGCCGGTCTGGCCCTTGTCGAGGTTGCGCCGGTACAGCTCGTTGGACGCCTCGGCCGTGGAGTGCCCGGCATACGTGCGCATGAGCCACGGCCGGTCCTTCTCCCTCGGCGCCTGCGGCACGGAATCCCGCCCGCCGTCGGCGATCTGACGCTCAGTCATCTATGACCTCGGGTGTCTCAGACGTTGCGGAAGCGGTTGATGGCGTCGAGGTGCTTGGCGCGCATCTCCTCGTCGCGCACGCCCAGGCCCTCCTCGGGGGCCAGGCACAGGACGCCGACCTTGCCCTGGTGGAGGTTGCGGTGCACGTCGTAGGCGGCCTGGCCGGTCTCCTCCAGGGAGTAGACCTTCGACAGCGTCGGGTGGATCTTGCCCTTCGCGATCAGCCGGTTGGCCTCCCAGGCCTCGCGGTAGTTGGCGAAGTGCGAGCCGATGATCCGCTTCAGGGACATCCACAGGTAGCGGTTGTCGTACTCGTGGTTGTAGCCCGAGGTGGAGGCGCAGGTGACGATCGTGCCGCCCTTGCGGGTGACGTAGACCGAGGCGCCGAAGGTCTCGCGGCCCGGGTGCTCGAAGACGATGTCGACGTCCTCGCCGCCGGTCAGCTCACGGATGCGCTTGCCGAAGCGCTTCCACTCCCTCGGGTCCTGCTCGTGCTCGTTCTTCCAGAACTTGTAGTCCTCGGCGTTGCGGTCGATGATCGCCTCGGCGCCCATGGACCGGCAGATCTCCGCCTTCTGCGGGCTGCTCACCACGCAGATGGGGTTGGCGCCGCCGGCCAGCGCGAACTGGGTGGCGTAGGAGCCGAGTCCGCCGCTCGCGCCCCAGATCAGCACGTTGTCGCCCTGCTTCATGCCGGCGCCGTTGCGGGAGACCAGCTGCCGGTAGGCGGTGGAGTTGACCAGACCCGGGGCGGCGGCCTCCTCCCAGCTCAGGTGGTTCGGCTTCGGCATCAGCTGGTTGGACTTGACCAGCGCGATCTCGGCGAGGCCGCCGAAGTTGGTCTCGAAGCCCCAGATCCGCTGCTCGGGGTCGAGCATGGTGTCGTTGTGGCCGTCGGACGACTCCAGCTCCACGCTCAGGCAGTGCGCGACGACCTCGTCACCGGGCTTCCAGGCGTTGACGCCCGGGCCGGTGCGCAGGACCACGCCCGCGAGGTCGGAGCCGATGACGTGGTACGGCAGGTCGTGCCGCTTGGTCAGCTCGGAGAGCCTGCCGTAGCGCTCCAGGAACCCGAAGGTCGACAGCGGCTCGAAGATCGAGGTCCAGACCGAGTTGTAGTTGACGCTCGATGCCATGACGGCCACCAGGGCCTCGCCCGGGCCCAGTTCGGGCAGGGCCACCTCGTCGAGGTGGGTGGACTTGCGCGGGTCCTTGTCGCGGGTCTCCAGGCCCGCGAACATCTCCGTCTCGTCCTTGTGCACGGTGATCGCGCGGTACGACTCCGGGAGGGGCAGGGCGGCGAAGTCGGCCGGCGTCGAGTCCGGCGACTGGATCGCGTCGAGAATGTCCTGAGTGGTCACGGTGTTGCCTCCGGCGGTGTGCGCCCCTCGAGGGAAGGGGCGCTGAGGGTTACGTCGGTGCTGCTGAGGGTTTTGGGAAGATGCCGTCGGTTCGGCGTGGGTGGTACTTCGGCAGCGCTTTGTGGCGCGGGAGGTTGCCTGTGACGCAGGCGTCCGGCGGGCGGGCTGGTGGGCTCGCCGGGACAGGCCGGACACCAACAACGTATGACACCGCGTGTCAGGTCGCAAGGCACTGAGTGCCAGAACTTGCTCTCAGGTGAAATCTTTACGTAACAAATGAGCGATGATCGATCAAAGCTACTGACGGGTAGGCCAAGGTGTGCCGACTTGCGGGGGGTCGTCCCGTGTCGGAGCCGTCACCCGGCACGCAGTGCCATCGCCCGGGGAAAACAACGACGCGCCCCCGAGAGGGGGCGCGTGGTTGGTGTATCTGCCTGCGGCTCGCGCTCAGCGCTCCTTGAGCGCCTGCTCGATGGTCCGCATCACTTCGTCGAGCGGGGCGTCGGTCCTGGCCACCGTCACCAGCACCTCGCCCTGGGAGGCCACGGTGGCCGGCGCGGTGGACCGGGGCGCGGTCTCCCGGCCCGCCCCGATCCCCGTCCCGAACGTCTTCCGTACGATCGCGAAGGCGTGATCCAGCTGCGCCTCCACGTCGCCCTGTCCGCCGGCCCGCAGCCAGCGCCGCAGCACGTGGTTGTGGGCGGTGACCACCGCCGACGCGGCGACCTCGGCCAGCAGCGGGTCGTCGTTCGCGTCGTCCGCGTGCGCGTGCTCGTCGAAGTGGCCGAGGAGATAGCGGGTGAAGAGGCGCTCGTAGCGGGCCACCGAGGCGATCTCGGCCTCGCGGAGGGTGGGCACCTCGCGGGTGAGCTTGTAGCGGGCGACCGAGATGTCCGGCCGGGCCGCGTACATCTTCATGACTTCCTTGATGCCACGGCACACGGTGTCGAGCGGGTGCTCGTGCGCCGGGGCCGCGTTGAGCACGGCCTCCGCACGGATCAGTGTGTCGTCGTGGTCCGGGAAGATCGCCTCTTCCTTGGAGCGGAAGTGGCGGAAGAAGGTGCGGCGGGCGACCCCGGCCGCGGCCGCGATCTCGTCGACGGTGGTCCCCTCGTAGCCCTTGGTCGCGAACAGCTCCATCGCGGCGGCCGCCAGTTCTCGGCGCATCTTGAGCCGCTGCGCGGCCGCGCGACTGCCTGCGGCACTCTCCGGCGCGTCGGGCGTGGCTGGTGTACGTGAGGACCTGGCGGGCTGGGGCATGACCCGAACGTACTGCATGTGCGCAGCTTGATGGGCATGTCCGGGGTTTCCCCCGCCTGTGAGGGGCGGGGGAGGGCTGTGCCGGGCGGGCGGGGGACGGCCGCCCGGGTCGAGCAGGCCGCCCCACTCCCGCTCGTCCCGGAACCAGTCGCCGAGGCCCTCAGCGGCGGGCATATTCGCGGAAGCCACGGCCGGTCTTGCGGCCGAGGCAGCCCGCGGCCACCAGATGCTCAAGGAGTGGCGCGGGCGCCAGCCCCGGGTCGCGGAACTCCCGGTGCAGGACCTTTTCGATCGCGAGCGAGACGTCCAGACCGACCACGTCCAGCAGCTCGAACGGGCCCATCGGGTAGCCGCCGCCGAGCTTCATCGCCGCGTCGATGTCGTCCAGCGAGGCGTAGTGCTCCTCGACCATCTTGATCGCGTTGTTGAGGTACGGGAACAGCAGCGCGTTCACGATGAAACCGGCCCGGTCACCGCAGTCGACGGCGTGCTTCCGGATGTTCGCGCAGACCTCGCGGACGGTCGCGTGGACGTCCTCGGCGGTCAGCACGGTACGGACGACCTCGACCAGCTTCATGGCCGGCGCCGGGTTGAAGAAGTGCATGCCGATCACGTCCTGGGGACGCGAGGTGGCCCGGGCGCAGGCCACGACCGGCAGCGAGGAGGTCGTGGTGGCCAGGACCGCGCCGGGCTTGCAGACCTTGTCCAGCGAGGCGAACAGCTGCTGCTTGATCTCCAGGTCCTCGGCGACCGCCTCGACGGCCAGGTCGACGTCGGCGAAGGCCTCGTACGAACCCGCCGCGGTGATCAGGTCCAGGGTTCCCGCCGCGGCCTCGGCGGTCATCCGCCCCTTGCCGACGGAGCGGTCCAGCGACTTGCCGATCCTGGCCTTCGCCGCCTGGGCCTTGTCCTCGCTGCGGGCGGCGAGGACGACCTGGTAGCCGGCCTTGGCGAAGACCTCGGCGATGCCGGAGGCCATGGTGCCGGAGCCGGCCACCCCGACCGAGCGGACCGTACGGCCCGGGGTGAGGGCGGCGCCGTCCAGCGGGGTGAGCGCGTCCCGGACGACCGTGGGGCTGCCCGGGGCCTCGTAGGTGTAGAAGCCGCGCCCGGACTTGCGGCCGGTCAGGCCCGCCTCGCTGAGCTGCTTGAGGACGGGGGCCGGGGCGTGCAGCCGGTCGCGGGACTCGGCGTACATGGCCTCCAGGACGGTACGCGCGGTGTCGATGCCGATCAGGTCGAGCAGGGCGAGCGGGCCCATCGGCAGGCCGCAGCCGAGCCGCATGGCCGCGTCGATGTCCTCGCGGGAGGCGTACTTCGCCTCGTACATCGCGGCGGCCTGGTTGAGGTAGCCGAAGAGCAGCCCGTCGGCGACGAACCCGGGGCGGTCGCCGACCGCGACCGGCTCCTTGCCCAGTTCCAGCGCGAGGTCGGTGACCGCGGCGACCGCACTCGGTGCGGTGAGCACCGAGGAGACGACCTCGACCAGCTTCATCGCCGGGGCCGGGTTGAAGAAGTGCAGGCCGAGGACGCGCTCGGGACGGGCCGAGTCGGCGGCCAGCCGGGTCACGGAGAGCGCGTTGGTGCCGGTGGCCAGGATCGTCTCGGGGCGGACGATGCCGTCCAGCTCGCGGAAGACCTGGTGCTTGATGTCGTACGACTCCGGAACCACCTCGATGACGAGGTCGGCGTCGGCCGCGGCCGTGAGGTCGGTGCCGGCGCGGACCCGGGCGAGGACGTTGGTGCGCTCCTGCTCGGTCAGCCTGCCACGGGCCACGGCGCGGGCGGTGGAGGCCTCCAGGGCGGCGAGGGAGCCGGCGGCCTGGGCCTCGCTGACGTCGATGCCGATCACCTCGCGGCCGGCCTTCGCGAGGACCTCGGTGATGCCGGTGCCCATGGTGCCGAGGCCGACGACGGCGACGGTCCTGAGCGGGGACAGGGAGGGGTCGGACTGGGGAGTGGCCATCGCGGGACTCCAGGAATGAGGGTGACGACTGGGAGCGCCCCCGGGTGCGCCGAAGAGGCGCACCGGGTGCGGAAAGAGCTGTGTGAGAGCTGCGTGAATGCGGGTGTTGCCGGGCTACTGGCGCACACGCCCGGTGCCGTCGCCGCAGGCGTGCACACGCCTGGGACCGGCTGATCCCGACCGGCCCTGTCCCGGAGCCGAGTCGTACGTACGGTACGAGGTACCGAACCTGATGCTCACGACGGCTGCGTCACCAAACCGGAGTGAGCGTTAGTGCGAGTGGGTGACCCGCTCGATTGAGCTTAACCGGCGGGTAACGAGCGCGCCAGCCCCCCGACTTTGTGATGTACGTCCCTCGGCTCCCGCGACCCCTCTACGCTGGGCTTCGTGGACGAAGAGTTGCGATCACTCACGGAGCGTCTGCGCCAGGAGTCGCAGGGAACGACCGCCTACGACGGGCTCCTGGCCACCGAGGACCACGACGAGTTGGCGGAGGTGCTCACCGCCGCCGGACAGCCCCTGTGGGCCAGGGAGTTGGCGGCGTACCGCCTGGGGACGGCCGGCGACCGGCGCGCCTTCGAAACCCTGGTCCTCCTCCTGAACCACCGTGACCCACCCCGCTGCGCCTCCGCCGCGCACGCCCTGGCCCGCCTCCAGGACCCGCGCACCGCCCGCGCGGCCGCCGCCCTCGCCACCAACGAACTCCGGGTCGCCTACGCCCTGCACCCGGTCCGTCTCCTGGTCGTGCTCCGCGCCCCGGAGTCCGTGCCGGCCCTCATCACCACCCTGGAGCGCCGACTGCGCCCCCACGACCCCTACCGCAAGGTCGCCCTCGCCTGCGTGGAAGGCCTCGGCACCCTGGGCGACACGCGCGCCCGCCGCGTCCTGAGCGAGGCGCTGGCCCACCCCGCCCTCGCCGAGGCCGCGGTCCAGGCCCTGTCCCACATCCCTAAACCGAGGTGAGGCCGCGGTTCCAGACGTACCGCACCTCAGGCACGGGCACCCCGTCGACCTCGTACGGCTCCTCGGTGCCGTCGGGCCGGAAGCCCGCCGTCTCGTAGAACCGCCGGGCGCGCGCGTTCCCCTTCAGTACCCACAGGTACACGCGCGCCTGCCGGGCGCACTGCCTGAGCACCGTGTCCAGGAGCCGTCGCCCGGCCCCCGTCCCGACATGTGCCGGGTCGAGGTAGATCGCGTACAACTCGGCGTCGCCGGTGCGCACTTCGCCGTCCCGGTACGGCCCGTGCGCCGCCCAGCCGACTATCTTGCCGTCACGCTCGGCGACCAGGTCCGTCACCCCGTCCTCGCCGTCCCGGAACCGGGCCCGCCGGCGCTCGGCGTCCCGCTCGACACTGAGACCGTCCAGGAACGGCTGCGGCATGAGCCCCCGGTAGGCGTACTGCCAGCCCCGGACGCGTATCTCCGAAACCCGGTCGCAGTCGTCGAGGGCCATCGGTCGGATGCGGAGGGAGTCGTCGGTCATGACGGCACCTTAGGAAGCGGACAGGTCCGCCCGCCCGGTGTTTCGCTCAGTCCGCCACCACCGCGAGGGCCTCGATCTCCATGAGGAACTGGGGCGCGACGAGTGCGGCCACCTGGATCGCGGACGACGCCGGGAGGCGGTCGTCGGGTATGTGGGCGGCGCGCGCCGCGCGGACGGCCGGCAGATGGGCCATGTCCGTGACGAAGTAGGTGAGCTTGACGACGTCGTCGAAGCTGGCGCCGGCGGCCGCCAGGCAGCGGCGCAGGTTCTCGAAGACCTGGCGGGCCTGGGCGGCCGGGTCGCCCTCGCCGACGAGCCTGCCCTCCTCGTCCAGCGGCAGCTGTCCGGAGACGGCGACGAACCGGCCGGTGGCCGCCACGACATGGCTGTACTGGGCGGCCGGGGCGACGCCGTCGGGGGCGGTGATGCGGGTCGGGTCAGTCATGCGTCCATGGTGGACCATGGGTCTGACAACGCCCCCGACGGTTCGTCGGGACCGGTTCAGCCGCGGAAGCCCAGCAGCCCGTGCAGGGTCGAGCCGCGGGACGACGTCGACGCCGCCTTCGTGCTCAGGGGCTTGGGGTCCGGGGTCTTCCGGCAGACCGCGTCGGCGGTGCCCTCGCCGTGCGGGACCTTGCCGTCGGTCAGATAGGCGGCGAGGTGGTCGTCCAGGCAGCTGTTGCCGCTCAGCGTGATGCCGTGGTTGCCGCCGCCCTGTTCGACGACCAGGCTGGAGCCGGCCAGCAGCCGGTGGGCCGTGACGCCGCCCTGGTAGGGCGTGGCCGCGTCGTCCGTGGCCTGGAAGAGGAGGGTCGGCGGGAGTTTGCCGTTGGCGATGTCCGGCGGCTTCAGGGCGGACGTCGGCCAGGAGGTGCACGCCGCGTTGTACCAGGCGTTGTTCCAGACCATGAACGGCGCCTTCTCGTAGGCCGCCCAGTTGTCCTTGCGCCACTGGTTCCAGTCCCGCGGCCAGGAGACGTCCCGGCACTGGACGGCCGCGTAGACGCTGTAGCCGTTCTCGCCCGAGGCGTCGACGGCGGCGAAGTTCTGGTACGCCTCGACCAGCGCCGCCGTCTTCTTGCCGTTGACGTAGGCGGAGAACGCCTCCGCCAGGTAGGGCCAGTAGCCGTTGTAGTAGCCGCCCGGGATGAAGGTGTCCTCCAGCTCGGCGGCGCCCACCTTGCCGCCCGCCGGCTTCTTCGCCAGCGCCGCCCGCATGGCGTACCACCTGGCCTCGACCCGCTTCGGGTCGGTGCCGAGCTTGTAGGTGGAGTCGTACTTCGCGATCCATGCCATCAGGGCGCGGTGGCGGTCGTTGAACGCGTGGTCCTGGCCCAGGTTGTCGTCGTACCAGACACCCGTCGGGTCCACGATCGAGTCCAGGACCAGGCGGTGGATCCGCTCCGGGTGCAGCTTCGCGTAGACGGCGCCCAGGTAGGTGCCGTACGAGTAGCCGAAGTAGCTGATCCGGTCGGCCCCGAGGGCCTGGCGGATCGAGTCCATGTCCTGTGCGGCGCTGACCGTGTCGAGGTACGGCAGCAGGCTCGTGTACTTCTTGCCGCAGGCCGCCGCGAAGGACTGCACGCGCTTGAGGTTCGCCTGTTCCAGGGCGGGTGTGGCCGGCACCGAGTCGGGGCGCACCGGGTCGAAGTAGCCCGGCGCGCAGTCGATCGCCGGGCTGCTCTTGCCCACGCCACGCGGGTCGAAGCCGATGACGTCGTACTGGGCCGCCACCTTCTTCGGCAGCGTGGAGGCGACGAAGCCCGCGAGGGTCAGCCCGCTGCCGCCGGGGCCGCCGGGGTTGACCAGCAGCGGGCCCTGGTACGCGGACGCGGTGTGCGGGACGCGGGAGAGGGCGAGCGTGATCTGCTTGCCGCCCGGGTCGCGGTGGTCGAGGGGCGCCTTGACGGTGCCGCACTGCAGCGTCGGGTAGTCGGTGGTGCCGCACTTCTTCCAGGTCACCGAGGGCGCCTGGGCGGCGGTTCGGGTGGTGGCGCTCGCGGGCGGGGCGGTGAACGACCCGGCCACGACAGCGGCGGCGGCGCACAGCACGGCTGCGCGTGTTCGCATGGGGTCCTCCCAGGACGGAGGTGTCGCGGACCGCACGTGTCACGGTCCTCGCCGCATCGTCCCGGGAACAGCACCCGGAAGAACCTGTTCTGACGATTATTGACCCAATTGGGTCGAGGGTTGCGCTCGAACGCTCTCAGCTGTGAACGCCCTCGGTCGCGAACGCTCTCAGAGCAGCGTGAGTTGTGTCGGCTCCGGCAGCGCGGGCTCCTCCTCCGCCGTCGGTGCCGGCATCCGGCGGGGGGTGCCGGGGCGGTTCGGCCCGATGCCGTACTCCTCGGCCAGTTCGTGCACCTGACGGGTGATCCGGCGCTGGTACCACTTGGGCGCGTAGGCGCCCTCCGCGTACAGCCGCTCGTAGCGCCGGACGAGGTGCGGGTGGTGGGACGCGAGCCAGCTCATGAACCACTCGCGGGCGCCGGGGCGCAGATGCAGCACCAGGGGTGTCACGGAGGTGGCCCCGGCGGCCGCGATCGCCCGCACGGTGGCCCGCAGTTGGGCCGGGTGGTCGCCCAGGAAGGGGATCACGGGCGCCATCAGGACCCCGCACCCGATGCCGGCCTCGGCGAGGGCGCGCACGACGTCCAGGCGGCGCTCGGGGGCCGGGGTGCCCGGCTCCACGGTGCGCCACAGCTCGGGGTCGACGAAGCCGACCGAGACCGAGATGCCGACGTCCGTGACGTCCGCCGCCCGGCGCAGCAGGTCGAGGTCGCGCAGGATCAGGGTGCCCTTGGTGAGGATCGAGAACGGGTTCGCGTGCTCGGTGAGGGCGGAGATGATCCCCGGCATCAGCCGGTAGCGGCCCTCCGCGCGCTGGTAGCAGTCGACGTTGGTGCCCATCGCGATGTGGTCGCCCAGCCAGCGCCGTGAGCCCAGCTGGCGGCGGAGCAGATCGGGGGCGTTCACCTTGACCACGATCTGGGTGTCGAAGCCGATCCCGGTGTCGAGGTCCAGATAGCTGTGTGTCTTGCGCGCGAAGCAGTACACACACGCGTGCGAGCAGCCCCGGTACGGGTTCACCGTCCATTCGAACGGCATCCGCGAGGCGCCCGGCACCCGGTTGATGATCGACCGCGCCCGCACCTCGTGGAACGTAATTCCGCGGAACTCAGGCGTGTCGAACGTGCGGGTCGTCACCGCGTCCGCGCCGAACAGCGCGGCGTCGGCGCGGCCGTGTTCGGCCTCTTCGGTGAGGTTCTCCCAGCGCATGACGCCTCCTCGGTAGCACTGGCTCCAGAATAGAACATCTGTTCCCATGATCGTGCGAACGATCTGTGGAGACCGCGCGGACACCGTTTCCGACCGCTTCCGGCACCCCGATTTGGGCGGCCGGGCGCCGGGGTGGTTGGCTTGCCCCAACCCCGAGAACTCAGGTGCTGGAGGAAGTCAATGGCGCAGGTCGAGGCCACTACGGAGCGGGTCGTCGCGGCGGACGCGGAGACGGTGTTCGACGCGCTCGCCGACTACAGCGGCACGCGCGCGAAGCTGCTGCCCCAGCACTTCAGCGAGTACGAGGTGCGCGAGGGCGGCGACGGCGAGGGCACCCTGGTGCACTGGAAGCTCCAGGCCACCAGCAAGCGGGTCCGCGACTGCCTCCTGGAGGTCAGCGAGCCCACCGACGGCGAGCTGGTCGAGAAGGACCGCAACTCCTCCATGGTCACCACCTGGCGCGTCACCCCGGCCGGCGAGGGCGGCTCCAAGGTCGTCGTCCACACCACCTGGCAGGGGGCCGGCGGCATCGGCGGCTTCTTCGAGAAGACCTTCGCCCCCAAGGGCCTCGGCCGGATCTACGGCGAGGTGCTCGACAAGCTCGCCACCGAGGTCGAGAAGTAGTCCTGCTCCACGGCGGTAGGTAACCGCCGGATGAACAGGGGGCGTTGCCCCCCTCACCGGTTCGAGTGGATCTCCGGGCCGGTCGGCCTCGTGCCGTAACTCGTCGTGCTTGCCCACAGTTGTCGCCCTACGGGACATAAGGCGGGAACTGTGCGCAGGCGCGACGAGGGGAGCGGTACGTGGGGACGACTCTGGTGCAGTACGAGGAGCCGGCCGCGGCGCCTGCCGACGCCCCCGCGCCGGAACCCGCCCCGGCCCCCGAACTCGGGCCGCGCCGCACCCGGTTGGTGTTCTGCGGGCTGATGCTCGCCCTGCTCCTGGCCGCCCTGGACCAGATGATCGTCGCCACCGCGCTCCCGAGGATCGTCGGCGAGGTGCACGGCCTGGACCGGATGTCCTGGGCGATCACCGCCTACCTGCTCACCTCCACCATCGGCCTCCCGGTCTACGGCAAGCTCGGCGACCTCATCGGCCGCAAGAGCGTCTTCCAGTTCGCGATCCTGATCTTCGTCGTCGGCTCCGCGCTGGCCGGACGGGCGCAGAGCATGGACCAGCTGATCGCCTTCCGGGCGGTGCAGGGTGTCGGCGCCGGCGGGCTGATGATCGGTGTCCAGGCGATCATCGCCGACATCGTGCCGCCCCGGCAGCGCGGCCGCTTCATGGGCCTGATCGGCGCCGCCTTCGGCCTCGCCTCCGTCGCCGGGCCGCTGCTCGGCGGCTACTTCACCGACCATCTCTCCTGGCGCTGGTGCTTCTACGTCAACGTGCCCTTCGGTGTGGTCACGCTGGCCGTCGTCACCGCCGTGCTGAAGCTGCCGAAGCCCCGGGTCCGAGCCCGTTTCGACGTCCTGGGCACCCTGTTGCTGGCCGCCGTATCCACCTGCCTGGTCCTGCTGACCAGTTGGGGCGGCACGGAGTACGAGTGGGGCTCGCGCGTCATCCTCGGGCTCGGCGCCGGGGCCGTGGTCGCCGGCGTGCTGTTCCTGATCGCCGAGCACCGCGCGGCCGAACCCCTCATCCCGCTGCGGCTGTTCCGGGACTCCGTCTTCAACGTGACCGGGCTGGTCGGACTGGTCGTCGGCGTCGCGCTGTTCGGCGCCGCCAGCTATCTGCCGACCTTCCTGCAGATGGTCGACGGCGCCTCGGCCACCGAGTCCGGCCTGCTGATGCTGCCCATGATGGGCGGGATCGTCGGCGCCTCCATCGTCGCCGGGCAGCTCATCAGCCACACCGGGCACTACCGGATCTACCCGGTGCTCGGCGGTGGACTGTCGGTCGTCGGCATGTGGCTGCTCTCCCGGCTCGAAGTCGACACCCCGCGCTGGCAGTACAGCATCTGGATGGCCGTGCTCGGCGCCGGTATCGGCATGGTGATGCCGGTGCTCGTCCTCGCCGTGCAGAACTCCGTACGGCCCGCCGACCTCGGCACCGCCACCAGCGCCAACAACTACTTCCGGCAGATCGGCGGCAGCGTCGGCGCCGCCGTCTTCGGCACCCTGTTCGCCGACCGGCTGACCGACGCCCTGCAGCAACGTCTCCCCGCCCACGCCGGCGCCCGGCTGCCCGACCCCGAGTCCCTCACCCCGCAGCTCGTCCACGCGCTGCCCCCGGCGCTGCGCGACGCCTACATCCGCGCCTACGCCGAAGCGATGCCCCGGATCTTCCTCTACCTGGTCCCGGTGCTCGTCCTCGGCCTGCTCATCGCCTGCTTCCTCAAGGAGAAACCGCTGGTGTCCCACCACACCGCCGAAACCGCGTCCGCCCCCGTGAACGCCCCGATCCCGCAGGCCCGTTCGCCGTACACCGGCGCCGGGATCCCGGTCTGCGGCACGGTGCAGCACCCGGACGGGACCGTGGTGCCCCGCGCCGCACTCACCCTCATCGACGCCGTCGGCCGGCAGATCGGCCGGGGTGCCAGCGGCGACGACGGACGGTACGCCCTGTCCACGCCCGGCTCCGGGGCCTACGTCCTGATCGCCGCCGCCGGCGGCCACCAGCCGCAGGCGGTCACCGTGACCGTCGGCGAACGGCCCGTCGAACTCGACGTCGTCCTCGGCGGCGCCGGACGCCTCGCGGGCACCGTCCGCACCGCCGACGGCACGCCCGTCCGCGACGCCACCGTCACGCTCACCAACGTGCAGGGCGAGGTCGTCGCCAGCACCCGCAGCGGACGCGAGGGCGGCTATGTCATCACCGAGCTGGTGGCCGGCGAGTACACCCTCGCCGGCAGCGCGCCCGCCTTCCGTCCGGCCGCCCTCCCGGTCACCGTGCAGGCATCCCGGGAGACCCGGCAGGACGTCGAACTCGCCGGCGGCGCCGTGCTGAAGGGCACCGTCCGGGCCGGGGGCGGGCGGCCCGTCGAGGACGCGCGCGTGACCCTGCTCGACGCCGCCGGGAACGTCGTGGACACCCTCACCACCGGTCCCGACGGAACGTTCCGGTTCGTCGACCTCTCCTCCGGCGAGTACACCGTCATCGCCGCCGGTTACCCGCCGGTCGCCACCGTGCTCCAGGTCGCGGGCGGTGGCCGCACCGAACGCGACCTCCAACTGGGGCACGAGGACTGACCGAACGGGGCGCGAGGAGTGACCGGACGGCGGCGCGAGGACTGGCCGGGCGGGGCGCGAGGGCGCGGACCCGCGCGCCGGTGCACTCCGGTGAAACCAATTCCAGGATTGCCACACATCGCAACCGACGGCCACCGTACGGTAGTGGCGGGCGGCACAGATCTTTCGCGGAGCCGTGGGGAGAGAGGGCCTGGGCCATGGACCATGGCAGCGAGCGGGACACGCCTCCCAGCCTCGGTGCTGGGGAGGACGCGCCAGGCCGTATCCCGCTGGCCGTGGTCGTCGTCGGCCGCGACGGGCAGGTCTCCCACTGGAGCACCGGCGCGCGCCGGCTGTTCGGCGCCGCCAGGGATGAGGCGATCGGCCGCTCCGTTCTCGACCTGCTTCCGGTCTCCGGCGCGCTCCCCGAGGACGACGAGATCACCCCGTACGGCGCCTACGCGGCCTACGACGGACTCGGTCCCGACCTGGAGTCCTCGCTCGACGGACGGCTGAACTTCCCCGCCGCCGGCCGCGCCCGGCTCACCGTGCCGGACCGCGACCGCGTCGACGTGCTGTGGTGGGCCTATCCGCTGGTCGGCCCGGGCGAGGAGCGGCTGCTGGTGCTCGCCGCCGACGCCGAGCGGCTGCGCCGGTCCGAGCGCGCCGAGGACGTGGCCTTCGAGCGCATAGCACCCGGATTCGCCCTGCACACCGACTTCCCCGGCGCCGAGGAACTCGCCCGCAGGCTCCCCGAGATCCTGCCCAGCATGAGCGTCGACGAGAGCGCCCGGATCGTCGCCCAGGTCCTCGAACTCGGCTACCCCATCCTGGAGTTCAGCCAGAACGACCGGGTTCCCGTCACCCCCGACTGGGGCGTCGCCCGGCGCACCGAGCGCAAGGCCCGCCGGGAGCGCGCCGCCCGGGCGGTAGCCCAGGGCCTGCCGGTGCCTCCCGGCCTCACCGACGACGAGGGCGAGGACCTGGAGTACGCGGCCGTCCGCGAGCGACTCGAATTCCTCAACGAGGTCAGCGGGAAGATCGGCACCTCGCTCGACCTGTCCCGGACCATCGTCGAGGTCAGCAGGGCCGTCGTACCCCGCTTCACCGATGTCGCCGGCACCTATCTGCGCGAACAGGTCGTCGCCGGCGAGGGGTTCCCGGACGGCGTGCCCGACACCACCACCATGTGGCACCGGGTCGCCCTGGAACACACCGACGAACCCGGCCGCTGGGACGACGTCGTCCCGGTCGGCGAGGCCATGCCGTTCCCCGCGCACACCCCGTTCTTCCAGTGCATGACCAGCGGCGAGCCGGTCCTGGTGCCACGCATCAGCGTGGAGATGGGCCACGCCATCGCCTCCCAGTTCGAGAAGCGGGACATCCGGCCCCTGATCACCGGCCGCTCGATGCTGGTCGTACCCCTCAAGGCCCGCCAGGTCGTGCTCGGCTTCATGATCCTGCTGCGCCACCCCGAGCGCGAGAAGTTCAACGACATGGACCGGGTCACCGGTGCCGAACTCGCCGCCCGCGCGGGCCTCGTGCTCGACAACGCGCGCATGTACACCTTCCAGGAGAGCGTCGCCGAGACCCTCCAGGACAGCATGCTGCCGCACATCCCGCCGCGCATGGCGGGCTGCGACATCGCCACCCGGTACCTGCCGGGCACCCTGCTCGGACGCATCGGCGGCGACTGGTTCGACTCCGTGAAACTCCCCGGTGCCCGCACCGCCCTCGTCGTCGGCGACGTCATGGGCCACGGTCTCAACTCGGCCGCGATGATGGGCCAGTTGCGGACGGCCGTCCAGACCATGGCGGCCCTGGACCTGCCGCCGGCCCAACTCCTGCGCAACCTCGACGACCTGGCCCAGCGCCTCGGCGACGGCTACCTCGCCACCTGCCTCTACGCCGTCTACGACCCGATCGAGAGCGAACTCCACCTCGCCAACGCGGGTCACATCCCGCCCGTGCTGGTCCGTGCCGGCGACGGTCGCAGCGAACTCCTCGACCTGCCCACCGGGGCGCCCATCGGCGTCGGCGGGGTCGCCTTCGAGTCGCTACGGGTGCGCGTGGACCCCGGCGACCGGCTGGTGATGTGCACCGACGGACTCGTCGAGATGCGCGGCGAGGACATCGGTGTCGGACTCGCCACCCTCTGCGAGTCCGCCGCCCACCCGGCCGCCTCCATGGACGACGCCTGCGACACCATCATCCGCGCCCTCGCCGCGACGTTCTCGAAAGCGGGCCGCGGCGACCGCAAGGACGACGTCGCCCTGCTGATGGCCCGCCTCAACGGCATCGAACCGGACGACGTCGCCGAATGGCGGCTCGCCCTCGACCCCGCCGAGGTCCGCCGCGCCCGCGCCGCCGTCCGCGAACAGCTCCACGACTGGGGCCTGGCCCGGCTCGCCGACCCCACCGAGCTGATGGTCAGCGAACTCGTCACCAACGCGCTACGGCACTCCCACAGCCGTCCGGTCCAGCTCCGGCTGATCCGCGGCGAGGCCCTGCTGTGCGAGGTCGATGACGACGACCACGCCCTGCCGACCCTGCTCAGCGCCGAACCCGGCGCAGCCGCCGGACGCGGACTGCGGGTGGTCAGCACGCTGGCCCGGGAGTGGGGCACCAGCCGTACGGCCGCCGGGAAGACCGTCTGGTTCGAGCTGACCTCACGCCGCCGCTGACTTAGGGCCTGCCGCTTGGATCAGGTCGCAGGCCAGCGACGGGACTGATCGGCGCCGTTGAGCGGGGTCTGGTGCGTGCGGCTGCAAGGCGGAGGAGGGAGTCGACGCGGAGCGTCGGCGAGTGACGACAACGCGGCAGACGTGCGTGCCAGACCCCGCGTCTGCGGCGTGATCCAAACGACAGGCCCTAAGGGCGCACGTTCGTCGAAAGTGGGGTGAAGGAACGCGCCGGGCGCTTGTGGCCGAAACCCGCACAGGGTAAACCGTACTGGCCCGTCACATATGGCGGCCTTCTGCGGTCACACCCTGGGGAGTTGGGCATGAGCGTGACGAGTCGATACCGGGACGCCTGGGAGGGCTTCTGGCGCGAGGCGCCCGACGAGACGGGGGCGGTGTTCTGGGACGCGGAGCCGGGCGTGACCGCCTCGGTCCATGTCCCCCTCTTCGAGCCCCACCTCACCGACCCCGGCCTGCCGCTGGTCGACCTCGGCTGCGGCAACGGCACCCAGACCCGCTTCCTCGCAGGCCGCTTCCCGCGGGTGCTGGGCACCGACATCGCCGAGGCCGCCCTGGAGCACGCCCGGCACGCCGATCCCGCCGGACTGGCCCGCTACCGTCAGCTGGACGGGACCGAGAAGAGCGAGGCCGAGGCCCTGCACGCCGAACTCGGGGACGCCAACGTCTATATGCGGGGCGTTCTGCACCAGTGCGAACCCGACGACCGGCAGCCGTTGACCGACGCCGTCGCCACGCTCGTCGGCGGTCGCGGCCGGGTCTTCCTCGTCGAGCTCTCCGAGGCCGCCCGTCCCATCCTCGGCGGCCTCGCCCAGAGCCCGGCCGGCCCGCCGCCCAAGCTCGCCCCGGTCTTCCGGCACGGCATCGCCCCCGGCGAGGTCGCCGACGACGCGGTACCCGAGTACCTGCGCAACGCCGGCCTCACGGTCCTCGCCAGCGGCGAACTGCCGTTGACCACAACCGAGTTCACCCCGGACGGTGAGCGGATCGTGCTGCCGTCGAAGTGGCTGGTGGCCGGCCGCGCGAACTGACCGCCAGGACGCCGCGAGTCCGCCCTTCGGCGTGGCGTGGCCGAGGAGCGGACCGCCGGGCCGGGTCGGCCGGGTGCGCTCGCGGCCTCGGCGGTAGGCCGCCGCCCCGGGTATGGCGTTGGGCCGGGGGCGGACGGCCGGGCTGGTTGGGTGCGGTCGCGGTCCTCGCCGGTCCGTCGCAGCGCCCGCCGACGGCCGGCAGGCGCACGCCCGCTGCTCAGCGCACGTTGAAACCACGCGAACCCGGCTGACCAGGCGTGGGCCCGGGCGAACCGGGCGGCTCGTCCCAGCCGATTGAGAACCGGCCGATTGAGAACCGGCCGATCGAGAACCGGCCGATCGAGAGCCGATGTGATCACCGATGACACCGGTCGGCATCGGTGACGGATCGGCGGGCTCAGTCGCCGAGGTGGCTGCCGATCGACCGGGCGACCTCGGCGTGGGCGAGGTACTCGACGATGCTGTGCGCCCGGTCGCGGGCGTTGACGACGGCGAGGTCGGACAGTCCGTCCGCCCAGTCGTCGCCCAGCGGGCATCCGATGGCCACCGCGTCGGTCGGGCACCATGCGTTGAGCCAGTCCGCCACGATGTCCGGACGCTTCGGCCCGCCCACGAGCAGCCTGCCGTACACGCTGTCCAGGCCGAGGGGGCTGCCCGCCGTGGTCAGATGGACGAGGTCCACTCCGGGGGACAGCCGGGTGGTGAGATCCAGGCCGACGACCGTGCCGAGGCTGTGGCTGACGAGCACCACTTCCCCGGCGTCCGGCATCGTCTCCAATACGCAGTCCAGGACCTCGTCCCGGATGCGCCGGTCGTCGAGGTACGCGGCCACGTCACGGAAGACCAGGGCGATGGCCCAGGCATCGAGGTCGCTCCTGGCCGCCAGCCAGGCCAGCCGCTTGTGCAGGGTCCCGACCACGTCGTCCAGGCCGATCCGTTCGGTGGCCAGCTGGCTCTCGTGCGGCATGTCCCACTTCGTGGCCGCCTCGCCGATGATCTCCTCGTACACCGCGCGGGCGGTGGGGGTGGCGGGTGCGACCGCCTCCGCCGCCCTGGCGGTCGGCGCCTCGGTGAGGTGGGGGACGGCCTCGTGCGCGGTCAGGGCCTGGACCAGCCGGTCTCCGTAGTAGGGGAACCAGACGTCCGCCGGGTCGACCGGAGGGAGCCCGGCGCGGACGAGCCCCTGGTTGAGTCCGGCCGCCCATTCGCGGCGTAGCTTCTCGGGCTCCTTGCCTTCCTGGGAGCGACCGTGCAGGAAGACCAGATGCCGTGTGCCGCCGAACGCTCCGTCGCGGGCGCGCAGGCCCGCACGCGTGGTGGCCTTCTCGACGGCCGGTCCCGCCGCCGCGACGGCGGGAGCCGGGGCCGTCACCCGGCCGGCGGCGGGGGCCGGAGCCGCAACCGGACCGGCGGCGGCCTCCACGAGGCGCAGTCCCGACTCCGGGCCCATCTCGGCCAGCAGCTCCCGCTGCCGGGAGGTGAGGGGCAGGGCTGCGAGGTGTTTCAGGATGGAGCTGACGCGAACGCCCTCGTTGGACACCCAGTCGATGGCGTCGTCGCCGTCACCGGGCTGCCAGACCTGTCCGTCACGGCGCAGGACACGGCCCTGTTCGTCGGTCCTGGGCACCCCGCTGTGGTGGAGCGCGACGACCTCCCACTGGTCGTTGAAGACGGGAGAGCCCGAGTTGCCCGGCTCGGTGTCCGTCTTGTAGTGGAGGAAGTCGTCGAGGCGCACCTGGAGCATGTTGTCGCGTACGGCGATCTCCTTGAGGCGCCCCATCGGATGGCCGATGACGTTGACCGGCTCGCCGATCACCAGTTTTCCCGGCTGTGCGCTGAGCCGGTTCCAGCCGAACGCCTCCCCCGCGGGCCGCTGGTCCGGGCCGAGGGCGACCAGCACCAGGGTGAAGTCGAGGCGTTGGTCCGTGACGAAGAACCCGTCCGGATCGAGTTCCAGCCGCGTGGGCGACTGGGCCGTGTTGTCGACGGTGACCTGGGCGTCGAACTCCACGAAGCACTGCCGGGCGGCCGCCGCGTCGGTGAGCACGTGATGGTTGGTCAGCAGCAGGCTCGGCGACACCAGGAAGCCGGTGCCGAGCGGCAGCTCACGGCCGTTCTCCCGCACCGAGATCCGGGCGACGGTGCGCGCCGCCCGGGCGCCGCGCGGCAGGAAACTCCATGCCTGCAGGTCCTTGGACACCCCGAGGATGCGTTCGTATGCGGCGGTCGGGGCCAGCGGTTCCGCCCGGACGGCCTCCACCACCATGGCGGCGGGCACCGCCTGCCGGTCGAGCAGCCGGGCCGCGCGCGCCGCGAGTGCCTCCTCCGAGTCCGGGAAGGCGACCCCGGCGTCCTGCTGCTCCTCGACCGCCCGCCGCTCGTCGCCGGTCTCGTCGTACCGTGCCGCGGCCGCCGCGACCTGGCGTTCCCGTTCCTCGCGGGACCTGCCCAGCGCTGCCATGTCAGGTCACCGTCCTTCCGGCGGTGTGCCACGGCACGAAGGCGTTCGTCAGCCCGGTGAGGGCCGTGCGCAGCTCCGGGTGATGGCGCAGCAGCACCGTGATCATGCTGTTGTCGTCGATCCAGGCCATACCGGCCTTGGAGTACACCTCGGGGGTGTAGTACTCGGTGAAGAAGCGGTCGCTGTTCAGCCGGCGGGAGGCCATCAGGATGAAGATGCGGAACGCCGTGTCGCTGAAGGCGAATCCGGCCGGCAGCTTCTCCGCGTACAGCCCGACCGTGAGGTCGACCTTCTCGATGTCGCCGTCGTAGAGCCACTGGATCTGCTCGGCCCACGCGCGGTTCTCCGTCAGCTCCAGGAAGTTCGCCGCGGGCTTCAGCCGCAGCAGCCGCCGGAACTGGTTGTAACGGGGGACACCGAATTCCCGGGAGCGCAGGATGTCGGTGGCGGCGAGGTCCTGTAGCTGCCCGTCGGGGCGCTCGAACTCCTGCAGGAACCTGGGGAAGTTGTGCAGGGTGACCAGTCCGGGGTGGAGCGTGCCGAAGCTGTAGAGCAGATCGGCCATCTCGGTGGTCTCCAGGACCTTCAGCGCCCCGGGGCCCGAGATGTCGCGGAGGGTGCAGTTGCGCAGGCTCGTGTCGTCGGCGGCGGAGCGCAGATGCCACTCGTCGCGGATGAGCGGGTGCATGCGGTAGACGGCCACGAACTCCTCGGTGAGGGAGTACGGGACGCCGTAGTGGTCCGTCTCGCCGCCGGGGATGCCGCTGACGACCTCGCTGTCGCCGATCCGGCCGAAGAGGTCGTGGACGCGCTCGCCCGCGATGCCCCACCAGTTGGCGCGCAGTGCCTTGACGGTGGTGGGGTGGCTGATCACGGCCGGTGTCCACTCCACGGTGTGGATCTTGGCGAGGAGCGCGGCGTTGACGAGCCGGGCGCGCTGGAAGAGTTCCTCGTCGTTCCAGGACGGGTACGCGCCGTGCAGGTGATCGCAGATCGCGTTGTGCTCACGGGCGAACAGGTCGTGCATCATGGCGAGGCCCAGCCAGAAGCCGGGGACGTGCGAGGGGTCCTGGGAGGGGTCCGAGGGGACCGGGGACTGCTCGTCGTCCCACAGGTGCAGCTTGCCCAGCTCACCGGTGCGCATCAGGCGCTGCTCGGTCTCGTTCTTCCCGTAGATCTGCGACGCGTCCCACCAGTGGGAGGACACGTTGACGCGGGTGTCGGGTGTTCCGGCCGGTGCCCGCGGGTCGCGGGTCGGGTCGTCCGGTGTCCGCATGATCCGCATGGGGTGTTCCGGCCACGGGTCGTCGTCCATGAGGGGTACTTCCCAGGGCCGTTCCGTGGGGCTGGTCCCGTGGCTGAACCAGTCGCGGACCATGAACTGAAGCCAGGCGGCGACCAGCGAGTTGACCGATTCGGCGGGGATGAGCTCGTCGCGGGTGAACACGGTGCGGCTGACCTCGCGCGGGTTCGGCGTGGACAGTACGTCCTCGGGTCTGGCCGGTGCGATCCGGTCCAGCGGGATGTTCCGGCCGAAGCGGGTGCCCGCCATGCCCATGCGAGGCTCGGCGAGGTCGTTGTGGCTGCCGTCGGCGGTCCGGTTGACCTTGTGGGTCTCGGAGGGGGGCGCGGGATCGGGCAGATTGACGGAGGGCAGTCGGCCCGTGTCGTGGAGGTTCTTCTGCCGAAGCCTGATGCGCAGTCCGAGGAGCGTCAGCAGGCCCGGAAGGACGGGCAGTCTGTCCCAGCCGATGCGCCGGTCCACGTATTGGGCACCGGCGGTGATGATCCGCCAGGGCAGTGACGTACGGTATCCGGCTGCGGAACCTCGTGCGGCGCGTCGTTGTCTGCTCATCGCGATACTCCTTGGGCGGTGGCTTTTTGGGCGGTCGCGAGGATGACGTCGCTCGCCTTCTCGCTGATCATGTAGATGGGGGCGGCGACGAAGAATCCGGGAATGCGGGGGAAGACCGAGGCGTCGACGATCCGCAGGCGGTCCACTCCGCGCACCCGGAACTCGCTGTCGACGACGGCCGAAGGGTCGTCCGCCCGTCCCATCCGGCAGGTGCAGGACGCGTGGTGGCCCCAGGCCTCGTCCTGCACGAAACGGCGAACGCCGTCGTGGCCGTCGACGTCCTCGCCGGGCCACAACTCCTCCAGAATCACGGAGCCGGCTCGGCGGTTCATCCGGCGCACGAACTCGACGGCACCGGCCATGGCTTCGAGATCCACGGCGTCCTTGTCCGTGCCCTCGCCGAAGTAGTGGAAGTTCACCAGCGGGGTGTCACAGGGGTCGGTGGAGCGCAGCCGCACCCGGCCCCCGGTGTTGTGGGTGCGGCTCTTGAGGACGGCCCAGGTGAAACGGTCCTTGTGGAGTGTCAGGTCGAGCGAGTAGCCGGGCCGGTAGCCCCGGAAGTCGAAAGGGCCGCCGAAGATGAACAGGTCGGGTGCGTCCAGCTCCGGACGGGACTTGCGGGTGACACCGACGACGGCGCCGTTGGTCGTGTAAAGACCTTCGCCGCGCTGCCAGGACCGGTAGCAGCGGTCCGGTTCGGTCCCGGGTCGCGGCGCGTGGAAGTAGCAGTCCTTGAGGACCGGGAACTCGCGGTCCATCCGGCTGACCACGCCGACCTCGTACCGGTCCTGGAGATTCGCGCCCACACCCTGGAGGTCGACCCGTACGGGGATGTCGTGCCGTCGCAGCTCCTCACGCGGTCCGATGCCCGAAAGCATGAGCAGTTGGGGTGTGTTGAAGGCACCCGCGGCCAGGATCACCTCATGGGAGGCGAGGACCCTGCGCAGGCCCGGCGGCCCGGCGTCCGGCCGGCTCGCGGGGTCGGCCCGGTAGGCGTGCGCGCCGTCCAGATAGTCGACTCCGGCCGCGGCTCCGTTCCCGTCCAGTACGATCCGGGCCGCCAGCGCGTTCGTCCGGACCACCAGGTCGTCCGGACGGCTTCGCTGTACGGCCTGGACCCGCTCGCGAACGGCGCTGCGCCGTCCGTTCGCCGTGGAGAGGGGGATCTGCCACAGCCCTTGCAGGGCGTGCGTCTGCGCCCGCCAGTCGTTGGGGTCGACGAAGGAGCCGAACCCCTCCAGCGGGGACAGCGGCCGGTCGAGGAAGTCGGCCAGCGCGTCCTCCGCGGCCGAGACGATGACCTTCAGCAACTGCTTGTCCTGGACAGCCAGTTCGGGATCGGCGAGGGCGGTCGGCAGCCAGCCGTCGAAACCGTGGCGTGCTTCGTCGCGGTAGCGAGCGCGCGTGAAGGGCAGGACCTTCAGCAGCGCGGCCAGCAGCGGATTGGCAGGTGGCTCCTTGGGCCTCGGCCGGTAGGTGCAGCGTTCCAGCCGCTCGAAATACCGGCGCATGGCCGTGCTGTGCCACGTCGCGTCGCCGGTCTCCTCCGCGATCGCGTCCCAGTCGCGGTTGTACGGATAGACGGTGATCAGCGCGTGATGCGCGGTGCAGCCGCCGACCGTTCCGGCACGCGGGTAGAGGATGCCCCGGTCCGGGACGAGCTTGCTGTCGCGCTGTTGCTGCTGCTCGTCGGCATAGTGTCGGACGAAGTAGTTCCAGCACTGGACGGGGTCCTCGGAGGCGTCCGCGTGGAAGGCGGGCACCAGGTAGTTGTCGTTCTCCGGGGCGCCGCCCGCGTCGAGCAGCAGGGTGCGCATGCCCGCGGCGGCGAGGTTGGCTGCCAGCGGTCCGCCGCCCGCTCCGGCGCCGACGACGATGTAGTCGAAACCCGTCTCGGCCGGGGAATCGGCACCGGGTCCGCCCGTCACTTCCGCTTCCCCTTGCCCGAGTTGGCGAGCGAAGTGGCGGCCAGGAACGTGTTGGCGGCCGAGATGAGCGTGGTCAGTGCCGCGGTACGCGGGGGAAGCCGACCGCTCAGGCCCAGCGTGGCCGCCGTCGCGGTGTCACTGCCGTGGATCAGGACGCCGTCGCGCAGGTCCTCCCGCAGCCGCTCGTCGCGGTTGGTCAGCAGATCGAGGCCGAGCAGGATCGTACGGATCCCGAACAGCCGGAAGGCGTACACGGCCACCGGGCTGGGCGGCTCACGATCGGGGTCGAGGCGCCGGATGAGCAGGTCGGGTGCGAGCAGCCCGGTGACTCCGTTGAAGAGCCGGATGCCGGCGAGTGCGTAGACCGAGACAGCGCGGGGCCCGGCTTTTTGGGTGGCCATCATGTCTCCTGACGGTGCTGTGAGTCTGGCGGTGACGGGAACCACCGCAGACCCCTCCGACGAGGGAGAAGACCACCCCTAAACGCTCCAATTATTACATTATGGTCTTTTCGGCTCCCTTGCACCTTGAGTCCCAAGGCTTCCCAGGACACCTGTCCGGGCCCGGAGAACTACCCGCCCAAGGACTTCTGCGTGCAAGGGAGCCCGGACTTCCACCGCGACCGGCGCGTCAACGGCCCTGAGGTCAATCGCCGGGCCTGGCGGTCGGTGGCGATCCAAAACCGTGAGGAACCGGCGTGTCTCACGCGCTGTGGCTTGACGAGACACGCCGGCGGGCCGCCCGGTCAGTCCCAGTGGATGTCGGCCAGGTCATCCAATGGCCTTCGCTCGGCCACCGCCTCCGGCACGAGCAGGTGGTCGCCCTTGTGAAGGGCGGTGGGGAAGCGGATGTGGGCTCGTTCCTCGATCTCGTCGAGGGTGACCTGGAAGACGCGGAACTCGTCGAGGTCCAGGGCTTCGAGCTGGTCCAGGTTCTGCGTGAGCAAGAACGCCTTGGCCTTCAGCTCACCTCGCTCGACGAAGGCGATGACCTTCCAGAACTCACGGGGGATCTTCACGTCCCGGTAGACGCGGTCGTCGTCCTGGAGGACCGGCCCACCGAAGACGCTCACCTTGAGGTCGTCGACGTCGACGTCGGCGAAGACGGCGTCCTCCAGCTCGCCCCACAGGCCGTTCTTGGCGCTCTGGTTGAAGTCGTCCATCTGCGGGGTGATGTTGGTGTAGAAGAACGAGTCGGTGTTCGCCTTCTGTGCCTCGGGCATGCTGCCCCAGATCAGGTCCGCACGGCGCGCTATGTGGCCGCGGTCGAGCCGGTTGGCCTCGTACAGCTCGTTCCCGACCTGCGTGTTCGAGGGTAGCCGCGGGTCCTTGACGAAGGGTATGCCGGTCCGGCTGAGCCTCTTGAGGGTCCCGCCGTCGATGTTCCAGCCCACCCAGAAGGGGAAGTGCCGCTTCTTGCTGAGCGTCAGCGAGTAGTGCGTGTACGGGATGACCTCGGAGCCACTGAGGCGTATGGCGTCCCCGCTGATCTCTGCGGTCAGCTGAGGTATGTCGATCTGCTCGCTGAGGAAGTCCGGGTTGTAGCCCCGCAGGGGCTGCACCTCCTCGGGAGAGGGCTGCTGCAGGGCGATGTCGAGCTTCTCGAAGACGGAGCTGGAAAGGCAGGCCAGCGCGTGGTCGTCGGGGTCGCCGGCGCTTTCGCCGCCGAAGTGCAGTCCAGCGATGACTTTGCTCGGCCGGCCGTTCTGCTTGAACAGCCAGGCCGCACCCGAGTCGCCGCCGCTGCTGATCTGCTGGTCTGCCGCCGGGTGCTCGTTGTCGGGCCCGATCTCGAAGCAGCCGATGGTTTTCTCACCGACGTCGCCACCGTAGTCGATCTTGGCCATCGTGTGGATGCGGCGGACGATCCCGTGGGTGACGCCCGTCGTCCGCCCGCTCTTGACGACCTTGTCTCCCAGAGCCGCCTCGCCCAACTCCTGGGGTGCCACGTCAAGTCCCAAGATCCTGGGATCGAAGGTCCGCCCCTCTTCGATGGTGGTCACGGCGCAGTCGCCGGCCGGGCCGAGGTGGGACCGCCTCAGGACGCCGAGGTGGTTGCGGGAGATCTCGTTGTCGTCGAACCGGCCGGGTTGGACGACTTCCTCGCCCAGCTGACCGTCCGGGCCTTGCAGTACATGCCAGTTGCTGAGCACGTACGGGGTGCCGTCAGTCCTGTCGAACACGATGCAGCCGATGGTGCCGGCCGTGACCGTCACGCCACCGACACTGGCCCCCGGGGCGACGGGGTTGAGGCGGGTCTTTCGTTCGGGCTTCTCGACCTCCGCGACCACGCGGAAGTGGGCCTGGTAGCTGCGCTGGATGATGTCGGTCGGCACCTCCACCCCGTCCACCGTGACGGTCTCCGGTATCCGGGTCGTGCCCAGCGCCTCCAGTGCTTCCGGCTCGACCTTCTGCTTGACCGTGAACTGCAGCGCAATCTGTTTCCCTCGGGTGCCGTTCTTGAGCTTGTGACCGATCCCGACGGACGACACGTTGGGGTCTGCGAGCAGGTCCGGACCGCGCGTGCGGATGTACTGCTTCAAGGACTCGATCAGCTTGTCCTGGGAGGACGCCGATTTCCTCGGCGCCGACCCAGTGCGGGTCTTGTTGTTGGTGGGCATGAAAGGGAGACGTCCCTTCGCGGAGGGGGGAAGAACGGCTCGCGCAATGCACCGCGGACCAGTCAGAGCGGGTGCGGTGTCGCTGCGAGTGTCCGCTGGCCACCACTTATCGAAACAGGAACAAAAGTCATATGACTCGATATGGTGAGCCGAAAGGGGTACGGCCTTGAGGTCCCTCGTAAGCAGGTCCTCGGGGGATCGGGGTGAACGGCGGGGCGTCGTGGTTACGAACCGCCTGCAACTAGTGCCGCTTCAGGCAACGTTCGCCTCTTGGGACGTCGAGTGGTGGTCGGCCGGAGGCCCACACCCGGTCGTGGGCGAGGGCCTGCTGGCGGTCGGTACCCACGTAGGGTGCTCGGGTGTTCCATCGGCTTGAGGCCAGCGCGTGGCCACCGGGCCCCGATGGGCTGCCCAGTTGCAGTTCAGACTCTGTCAACCCGAGTGGCCCGGGTGCCAGCGCTGCTGCTGTCACCACATCGAACTGCCGAACACCCCCGCGTCGGCGTGGACCCGGCCTCTTCCACGCTGCTGCTGGAACCCGAGGATGGACCACCCCCCCCGCTGGCGCGAAGGCGCACTGGTCGGCACGGCTCTGGACGCCGCGGGTGTTTCGTGGACGGTGCCGCCTTTCGAGCGGACCCGTTGTCACAGCCAGGCCGATTCCTCGCGAGGCACAGGGGAACGGCCGGGAGCTGCCACGGGGTGCGCTTTGCTCGGCTTGGACGAGGCAAGTGCTTGGAAGGCACCTGCTCTACCTCTCATGCTGGGCGTCTGACCTGTGCTCTTGCTGTGCCTGGCGGCGGGTTGGGTGTCCTGGGGAACGCATGTGGGTCCCAGGTCCGTGGTCTGCGCGGTGCTGAGGTCCGGCAGCGGGCTCAACCTCCTCTCCGCCTTGTAGGAAGTTCCCTCGCCGACGCGTAACGTGAAGCAGCATGAAGATCCCCCTCACTGGTGCATGCTGTCGGAAACTGTTGTCACCAGCCGGACAACAAGCCTCTGACCTGCGAGGGGGCGGGCCCGCATGAAGATCCTCATCAGCGCCGACATGGAGGGCGCCACCGGGGTGACCTGGCCCGGCGACGTACTGCCCGGAACGCCGCAGTGGGAGCGGTGCCGGTCGATGTTCACCTCGGACGT
This sequence comes from Streptomyces sp. NPDC048417, assembly GCF_040651615.1. NCBI lineage: Bacteria > Bacillati > Actinomycetota > Actinomycetes > Kitasatosporales > Streptomycetaceae > Streptomyces > Streptomyces sp. NPDC048417. Next base: position 227,537 of record NZ_JBEZKI010000018.1, read on the forward strand.
CAACGCCGCCGTCCTCGGCTTCCTCGACGGCGGTGCCGACGAGGTCCTCATCAACGAGGCCCACTGGAGCATGCGCAACCTGCTCCTGGAGCAGCTCGACGAACGCGCCGAGATGATCACCGGCCGCCACAAGACCCTCTCCATGGTCGAGGGCGTCCAGCACGGCGACGTCGACGGCATCGCCTTCGTCGGCTACCACACCGGCGCCGGCATGGAGGGCGTCCTCGCCCACACCTACCTCGCCAACTCCATCACCGGCGTCTGGCTCAACGACGTCCGCGCCAGCGAGGGCCTGCTCAACGCCCATGTCGTCGCCGAGTACGGGGTCCCGGTCGTCCTCGTCACCGGCGACGACCTGGCCTGCGAGGACGCCCTCGGCTATGCCCCCGAGGCGCTCAAGGTCGCCGTCAAGGACCACGTGTCGAGGTACGCGGCCGTCTGCCGTACCCCGGCCAGGACCGCCGCCGACATCCGCGCCGCCGCGAAGGACGCGGCCGGGCTCGCGGTGCGGCACGAACCCGTGACCGGCGGGCCGTTCACCGTCGCCCTGGAGTTCGACGCCGAGCACCTCGCCCTCTCCGCCACCGTGGTCCCGGGCGTGGAGCGGACCGGCGAGCGGAAGGTGGCGTACACCGAGGGGACCATGTACGACGGCATCCGCACCTTCAAGGCGGTCACCACGATCGTCTCGGCCGCCGTGGAGGAGCAGTATGGCTGACGAGCGGGCGCTGGACGAGGTGGTCAGGTTCACCTCCGAGCTGATCCGGATCGACACCAGCAACTTCGGCGGCGGCGACTGCCGGGAGCGGCCCGCCGCCGAGTACGCGGCCGAGCGGCTGGCGGGAGCGGGTCTGGAGCCGATCCTCCTGGAGCGGACGGAGGGCCGCACCAACGTCGTCGCCCGCATCGAGGGCACCGACCCGTCGGCCGACGCGCTCCTCGTCCACGGGCACCTCGACGTGGTGCCCGCGCAGGCCGCCGACTGGAGCGTCGCCCCCTTCTCCGGGGAGATCCGCGACGGGGTCGTGTGGGGCCGGGGCGCCGTCGACATGAAGAACATGGACGCGATGATCCTGGCCGTGGTGCGGGCCTGGGCCCGGGAGGGGGTACGGCCGCGCCGGGACATCGTCGTCGCGTTCACCGCCGACGAGGAGGCCAGCGCCGAGGACGGCTCGGGCTTCCTCGCCGGCCGGCACCCCGAGCTGTTCGAGGGCTGCACCGAGGGCGTCAGCGAGTCGGGCGCCTTCACCTTCCACGACGGCACCGGGCGGCAGCTCTACCCCATCGCGGCGGGCGAGCGCGGCACCGGCTGGCTGAAGCTCACCGCGCGCGGCCGGGCCGGACACGGCTCCAAGGTCAACAAGGAGAACGCGGTCACCCGGCTCGCCGCCGCCGTCACCCGCATCGGCGAGCACACCTGGCCGCTCCGCCTCACCCCGACGGTCACCGCCGCCCTCACCGAACTGGCCGCCCTCTACGGCATCGAGCCCGACCTCACCGAGGTCGACCTGCTCCTCGACAAGCTCGGCCCGGCCGCCAAACTTGTCGAGGCCACCGTCCGCAACAGCGCCAACCCGACCATGCTGAACGCCGGTTACAAGGTCAACGTCATTCCCGGCGAGGCCGTCGCCTTCGTCGACGGACGCCATCTGTACGGCGCCGAGGACGAGTTCCGCGCCACGCTGGACCGGCTCACCGGGCCCGACGTCGACTGGGAGTTCCACCACCGCGAGGTCGCCCTCCAGGCGCCGCTCGACTCACCCACGTACGCCCGGATGCGCGCCGCCGTGGAGGAGTTCGCGCCCGAGGGGCATGTGGTGCCGTACTGCATGTCGGGCGGCACCGATGCCAAGCAGTTCTCCCGGCTCGGCATCACCGGCTACGGTTTCACACCGCTCCGGCTGCCGGAGGGCTACGACTACCAGGCCATGTTCCACGGCGTCGACGAACGCGTCCCCGTCGAGGCCCTGCACTTCGGCGTCCGGGTCCTGGACCGCTTCCTGCGCACGGCATAGGAGACATCGTGGAGACGAAGCCGTACGGCTCCTGGTCCTCGCCCATCGACGCGGCCCTGGCCGCCGCGCACGACGGCAGCCCCGAGTGGGTGGGGTTCGTCGGCGGCGAGACCTGGTGGACCGAACCCCGCCCGCGGGAGGGCGGGCGCCGGACCCTGGTGCGGGGCAGCACCAGGGAGTCCGTGCTGCCCGCGCCGTGGAACGTCCGCAGCCGGGTCATCGAGTACGGCGGACAGCCCTGGGCCGGTGCCGTGCCCGCCGCCGGCGGCGAACCGCTGCTGGTCTTCGTCCACTTCGACGACCAGCGGCTGTACCGGTACGAGCCGGGCGCCGAGCCCCGCCCGCTGACCCCGCCCGGACTCCGCTGGGCCGAACCGCGGTTGCTGCTCGAACGGGGTGAGGTCTGGTGCGTCCTTGAGGAGTTCACCGGGGACGGCCCCGGCGACGTGCGGCGGGTGCTCGCCGCCGTACCGCTGGACGGCTCGGCCGCCGAGGACCGGGCCGCCGTACGCGAACTCGCCGACGACCGGCACCGGTTCGTGACCGGGCCGCGGCTCTCGCACGACGGGCGGCGGGCCGCCTGGCTCGCCTGGGACCACCCGCGGATGCCGTGGGACGGCACGGAGCTGCTGGTCGGCGAGGTCGGTGACGACGGTGTGCTGCACGGGATCCGCACGGTCGCGGGCGGGCCCGAGGAGTCCATCGCCCAGGTCGAATGGACGAAGGACGACCGCCTCCTGTACGCGAGCGACCGCAGCGGCTGGTGGAACCTCTACCGCGACGGCACCCCTTCCCCACCCTCCGGGCGGGGGGACCCCCGTCTCGCTTCGCTCGCCCCGCGCGAGGAGGAGTTCGCCGGGCCGCTCTGGAGGCTCGGCCAGCGCTGGTTCGCCCCGCTGGACAACGGGCTGATCGCCGTCGTCCACGGCCGGGGGTCGACCGCACTCGGGATACTCGACCCGGAGTCCGGTGAACTCGTCGACGCCGCCGGACACTGGACCGAGTTCGCCCCCACCCTCGCGGCGCACGGCACCCGCGTCGTCGCGGTCGGCGCCGGCCCGCGCACCGCGGGTGAGGTGATCGAACTCGACACCGCGAGCGGCCGCGCCCGGGTCGTCGGCGCCCCCCACCGCGACCCGGTCGACCCCGCCTACTACCCCGAGCCGCGGGTCCGTACCTTCACCGGCCCGGCCGGCCGCGAGGTGCACGCCCACATCTACCCGCCCCACCACCCCGGCCACACCGCCCCCGACGGCGAGCTGCCGCCGTACGTCGTCTGGGCACACGGCGGCCCCACCAGCAGGGCGCCCCTCGTCCTCGACCTGGCGATCGGCTACTTCACCTCCCGGGGCATCGGGGTCGCCGAGGTCAACTACGGTGGCTCCACCGGGTACGGGCGGGAGTACCGCAACCGGCTGCGCGAGCAGTGGGGCGTGGTCGACGTCGAGGACTGCGCGGCCGTCGCCCTCGCCCTCGCCGAGGAGGGCACCGCCGACCGCGCCCGGCTCGCGATCCGGGGCGGCAGCGCCGGCGGCTGGACCGCCGCCGCCTCGCTGACCAGCACCGACGTCTACGCCTGCGGCACCATCGCCTACCCCGTCCTCGACCTCACCACCTGGGGCTCGGGGGAGACCCACGACTTCGAGTCCCAGTACCTGGAGTCGCTGATCGGACCGCTGGCCGAGGTGCCCGAGCGATATGTGGAACGCTCGCCCAGCGAGCACGCCGACCGGCTCGCCGCGCCCTTCCTGCTGCTCCAGGGCCTGGACGACGTGATCTGCCCGCCCGTGCAGTGCGAACGCTTCCTAGCCAACCTCGACGGACGGCGCGTGCCGCACGCCTACCTCACCTTCGCGGGCGAGGGCCACGGCTTCCGCCGTGCCGAGACCATGGTCCGCGCCCTGGAGGCCGAACTCGCTCTGTATGCACAGGTGTTCGGGCTGAACGTGCCCGGCATCCCCGAGTTGGAGCTGGTGAAGTGACCGAGCTGGTACGGCCGTCGAGACTCGCCCCCGGAGCACGGGTGGCCGTGGTGGCGCCGAGCGGGCCGGTGGTGGAGGAGCGGCTCCAAGCGGGCCTCGACATCCTGCGCGGCTGGGATCTCGACCCGGTGGTGGCACCCCATGTGCTCGCCAGGGACGGGGAGTTGGGCTACCTCGCGGGATCCGACGCCGACCGGGCCGCCGACCTCCAGCGGGCCTGGTGCGACCCGACGGTGTCCGCCGTGCTCTGCGCGCGCGGCGGCTACGGCGCCCAGCGCCTGGTCGACCTGCTGGACTGGGAGGCGATGCGGGCGGCCGGCCCGAAGGCCTTCGTCGGCTTCAGCGACGGGACCGTGCTGCACGAGGCGTTCGCGACCCGGCTCGGTCTCGCCACCCTGTACGGGCCGGTGGCCGCGGGCGTCGACTTCGCCAAGAGCACCGAGGCACAGGAGCACCTGCGGGCCACCCTGTTCGCCCCGGAGACGGTCCGCACGATCACCGGCCGGGGCGGCGCGCTGGTGCCCGGCCGGGCCCGGGGCGTCACGGTGGGCGGCTGCCTGCGCCTGCTGGCGACCGGCATCGGCACCCCGCACACCCACCCCGGCGCGCGCGGCGGGCTGCTCCTGCTGGAAGACGTGGGCGAACAGCCCTACAGCCTCGACCGGAGCATCACGCAACTGCTCCGGTCCGGCTGGCTCGACGGTGTCGCCGGGATCCTGCTCGGGTCCTGGGACTGCTGCGGGCCGTACGAGGGCGTGCGGGCGGTGCTCGCCGACCGGCTCGGCGGGCTCGGGGTACCGGTGGTGGAGGAGTTCGGCTTCGGGCACTGCGAGTCGGCCCTGACGATCCCGCTCGGCGTCGCGGCGGAGCTGGACGCCGACGCGGGCGCGCTCACCCTGCTGGAACCGGCGCTGCGCTGAGGCCGTACGGCCGGCGGCGCTCGCGCGCGGGTCGACGCCACGCGGACGCCGGTGCGGGGCGGGGACCGCGGGGCCTGCTTCACGAAACGCCGTAGCCGGCTTTGCGTAGGGTGGTCGAATGCCGCACACCGCTTCCCGCTATCTCGCCGAGGGCCCTCGCGTGGGCATCCGCCACTTCAGCTACGAGGACGGCGCCGAGTTCATCGCCCGGGCCCGGGAGAGCAAGGACCTCCACCAGCCCTGGCTGTTCCCGCCCACCACGGACGCGGCCTACGCCGGCTACGCGGGCCGGCTGATCGAGGACCGCAGCAAGGCCGGGTTCCTGGTCTGCGAGAAGGACAGCGGGGAGCACGGTGGGGCGATCGCCGGGTTCATCAACATCAACAACATCGTCGAGGGCGGCTTCCAGTGCGGCGCCCTCGGGTACGGGGTGTTCGCGCACGCGGCCGGGCGCGGGCTGATGCGGGAGGCCATGGGGCTGGTCGTGGACCACGCCTTCGGGCCGATGCGGCTGCACCGGCTGGAGATCAACGTCCAGCCCGGCAACGCCGCGTCCATCGCGCTCGCGCGCGGCGCCGGGTTCCGCCTCGAGGGCTTCTCGCCGAACATGATCTACATCGACGGGGCCTGGCGGGACCACGAGCGGTGGGCGATCACGGCGGAGATGCGCTGATCCCGGGGACGGGCCCGGCCTTTGCGCAATCCTGACCGGCAGCTCCCCTGGTCAGCTCATCCCGCGCCGGGTTCCATGGCGATCGTGACGAGGATCCGACGTGAGGTACTGACCCTGCCCGCAGCGGAGCTGGGCCCGGACAACCCGCTGCCCCCGCTCCGGCCCCTCGACGATGGGGGCACCGCCGACGCCCTTCAGGCAGTGGGGGATCACCGTGTCGACGAGCGCGACCGGGACGAACTGCCCGCCGGCATGGCCCGGCAGCTCGGCCACGAGCCGCTCCGCAGCCTCCTCCCGGTACGGATCCGCGACGGCTACGGCGGAACCCGCGAGCCCCGCGCCGTCGACGCGCTCGTGATCGAGAACGACCGGCTGCGCGCCACCGTCCTGCCCGGCCTCGGCGGCCGCGTCGCCTCCCTCGTCCACCTGCCCACCGGCCGTGAACTCCTCTACCGCAACCCGGTCTTCCAGCCCGCCAACCTCGCCCTCAACGGTGCCTGGTACGCCGGCGGCATCGAATGGAACATCGGTGCCACCGGCCACACCACCCTCTCCTGCGCCCCGCTGCACGCGGCCCGCGTCCCGGCCCCCGACGGCGGCGAGATGCTCCGGCTGTGGGAGTGGGAGCGGCTGCGTGACCTGCCCTTCCAGGTCGACCTGTGGCTGCCGGACGGCTCCGACTTCCTGTACGTGGGCGTTCGTGTCCGCAATCCGCACGAACGCCCGGTGCCGCTCTACTGGTGGTCCAACACGGCCGTACCCGAGGACCGCCGGGTCGTGGTGCCGGCCGCGGACGCCTGGGAGTTCGGGCCCGAACGCCGGCTGCGCCGGGTGCCCGTTCCGCCGCACGACACCCAACACTCCTACGCCACCGACTACTTCTACGACATACCGGACGGCAAACGCCGCTGGATCGCCGCGCTGGACGCGGCCGGGCACGGGCTGGTGCAGACCTCGACCGACGAACTGCGCGGCCGGAAGCTGTTCGTGTGGGGCTCGGGTCCCGGTGGCCGGCGCTGGCAGGAATGGCTCGGTGGACCCGGCACCGGCGGCTACCGCGAGATCCAGGCCGGGCTCGCCCGCACCCAGCTGGAGCACGTCCGGCTGGAGGCGGAGAGCGGGGTCTCCTGGCTGGAGGCGTACGGGCCGCTGCCCGCGTCGCCGGGGAAGTCGCCGCAGACGGCGGCGGAGACGGCACCGGAGACGGTCGAGGAGCGGCTGGCGGCCGCCCTGCCCCGCACCGCGCTCGATGCCGCGTACGCGGCGTGGCAGCCGTACGCCGACACCGCACCCGGCGAGATCCTCGCCACCGGCTCCGGCTGGGGCGCCCTCGAAGTCCTGCGCACGGACTGGAAGCTGCCCGGCACGCCGTTCGCCGAGTCGACGCTGGGCGAGGAGCAGGCGCCCTGGGTGGAACTGCTGCACACCGGCACGCTGCCCGAACCCCGCCGCGTCCGGCCGCCGGGACCCACCCTGGTCGCCCCGGTCTGGCGGGACATGCTGGAGACGGCCCCCGCGAACCCGCACACCGAGTACCACCTCGGCGTCGCCCAGTGGCACGCCGGCGACCGCGCCCAGGCCGTCCGGAGCTGGGAGCGGGCCCTCCAGCTCGCGCCGTCCCTGTGGCCGTCGCTGCGCTGTCTCGCCGTCGCCGACCAGGAGTACGGGCACCACGAGCGGGCCGCCGAGCGGTACGCCGACGCCTTCGACGACCTGTGCCGGGAGCGGCGCGACGACGGTGAGGCCTGGACGGCGGCCGCCGCCGCGCTGGGCCGCGAGGCCCTTCAAGCGCTGCTGCGGGTACGGCGGGTCGTGGACGCCCGCACCGTCTGGGAGGCACTGCCGCCGGCCACCAGGGAGCGCGGCCGGTTCCGACTCCTGGCGGCCGAGTTGCTGCTCGCGGAGGGGCGGCGGGAAGCGGCCCGGGCCGTGTTCGAGGACGGCTTCGAGGTCGCCGACCTGCGGGAAGGTGACGATGCCGTAGGCGAGTTGTGGGCGCGGCTCGGTGACGAGCCGCTGCCCGGTCGGTACGACTTCCGGATGCGGCCGCGGAACCCCTGATCAGGCCGGGTGCTGATCGACGTACTCGAACAACGAGCCGTCCGGGTGCATCGCGAGCAGGTTGCGGCCGGCGGGGGTGGGCACCGGCCCCGCGAGGATGTGGGCGCCGAGGTCGTCCAGCAACCGATGGGCCGCGTCGACGTCCTGCACCGCGATCGTCGCGGTCACCTTGCGCAGCACCTCCAGCTCCGCCTCCGGGCCGCTCATCAGAAGGAAGGAGCCGACCGCGGCGACCTGGACGCCCCCGCGTTCGAAACGGAGGGCTCTGCCGCCGGAGAGGCGTTCGTAGAACGGGATCGCGGCTTCGAGGTCGTCGACGCAGATGCGCAGAGAGGCGCCCAGAATCTCCATGCGACGAGCCTAGTTGGCCCCGGACGGGAAGACGCCACCTACGGTGATCTCCTGTTACGGCTTTTCGCGTCCGGGTACCCGGGCCGCATGGAACATCGGGATCATCTCGAACATCTGGACAAGGACCTCGTCGACGAACTGGCGCAGGTCGCACGCGAGACCGTACGGGATGAGCTGCGCGAGCAGGCCCGGAAACGGCGACGGGCCGCCCTGCTGTACGGCGCCTCCGGCGCGGTCGCCCTGTACGCCGGGGCGGCGGTGGCGGCGGCCATGGGCCTGGCGCTGGCGATCGTGCTGCCGGGGTGGGCGGCGGCCCTGGTCACCGCGGTGATCCTGGGCGGGGTCGCCGGTCTGCTGAGGGAGGCCGGCCGGCCCGGGAGGCCGCACGATCCCCACCGGGTCGTCGGCGGGACGGCGCCCGTGGGGCCGCCAGGTGCGCCGGGGCCGGCGTATCCGCCCATGCCGTCGCAGCCGCCGGTCCCGCCCATCACCCCGGTCACGCCCCTGACGCCCGACGCCGGCCAGGAGGCGCCGCACCATCGGGCCTGAGACGGGCACCCGCCGTGCCGGCGGCTGCCCGTGCGGGTGCGGCCGGTCGCGCGGTTCCGCGCTCCGGGGGCGGGGCGTCTTCGGCGGGCGGCGTTTGGCCGGCCCGCCTACGGTTACGTGGGAAGCCTCGGAACCAAGACGCATGCCCGGAGGCGCACCGTGAGTCGTCGACCCCGGACCGTGACCGTCGGCGCCGGTTTCGCCGGGTGTCGCGCGGCCCGCACCCTTGCGCGGCTGGCCCGGCACCGTGCCGACGCCACTCCGCCTGACCCCACCGACCACTTTCCGTGTCCGCTGTCGTCGAACTTCGCACCGCCCTGGCCTGGGCCGCTGGACACGGACTCGCCGGCAACTGCCTGAAGGCCCCCGGAACCGCTACGGACACTCCCTGCGAAGGAGTCTCATGAACACCGCCGAACTCGTCGAACTCGCCCAGCAGTTGCGCGTGGACAGCGTGCGGGCGGCGGCCGCGGCCGAGTCCGGGCATCCGACCTCGTCGATGTCCGCCGCCGATCTGATGGCCGTCCTGCTCGCCCGCCATCTGCGCTACGACTTCGACCGGCCCGCCCACCCCGGCAACGACCGTCTCATCCTCTCCAAGGGCCACGCCTCGCCCCTGCTGTACGCCGCCTACAAGGCGGCCGGCGCCATCGACGACGCCGAACTGCTCACCTTCCGCAAGCTCGGCTCCCATCTGGAGGGGCACCCCACCCCGCGCCGGCTGCCCTGGGTCGAGGTCGCCACCGGCTCCCTCGGCCAGGGCCTGCCGGTCGGCGTCGGCATCGCGCTGTCCGGGAAGCGGCTGGAGCACGGCCGGTACCGGACCTGGGTGGTGTGCGGGGACAGCGAGCTGGCCGAGGGCTCCGTGTGGGAGGCCGCCGAACAGGCCGGGTACGAGCATCTCGACAACCTCACGGCGATCGTCGACGTCAACCGGCTCGGCCAGCGCGGCCCCACCCGGCACGGCCACGACCTGGACGCCTACGCCCGCCGCTTCCAGGCCTTCGGCTGGCACACCGTGCAGATCGACGGCCATGACGTGGACGCCGTCGACCGCGCCTGCGCCGAGGCCGCGAGCACCGCGGGCCAGCCCACCGTGATTCTCGCCCGTACCCGCAAGGGCCGGGGCGTCGCCGCCGTCGAGGACCGCGAGGGCATGCACGGCAAGCCGCTGCCGGACCCCGAGGAGGCCGTCGCCGAACTGGGCGGCATCCGGGACCTCCGCGTCCATGTGAAGGAGCCTCCGGCGGCCCGCGCCCTGCACTCCGTGCCCACCGGCGCGCTCGAACTCCCGCGCTACGACAAGGGGGACGAGGTCCCCACCCGTGACGCCTTCGGCAAGGCGCTGGTCGCGCTCGGTACCGCCCGCGCCGACGTCGTCGCGCTGGACGGCGAGGTCGGCGACTCCACCCGTACCGAGCTCTTCGGCAAGGAACACCCCGACCGCTACTTCGAGTTCTACATCGCGGAACAGCAACTCGTCGCGGGCGCGGTCGGGATGGCCACGCGCGGCTGGGTGCCGTACGCCGTCACCTTCGCCGCCTTCCTCAGCCGGGCCCACGACTTCCTCCGCATGGCCTCGATCAGCGGCAGCGGGATCAACCTGGTCGGCTCGCACGCCGGTGTCGCGATCGGGCAGGACGGGCCCTCCCAGATGGGCCTGGAGGATCTGGCGATGTTCCGCTCCCTGTACGGCTCGACCGTGCTGTACCCCTGCGACGCCAACCAGACCGCCAAGCTCGTCGCGGCCATGGCCGGGCTGGACGGCATCCGCTATCTGCGCACCTCGCGCGGTGCGAGCCCGGTGATCTACGGGCCGGACGAGGAGTTCCCGGTGGGCGGAGCCAAGGTGCTGCGCTCCTCCGACGCTGACCGGCTGACCGTGGTCGCCGCCGGCGTCACCCTGCACGAGGCGCTGAAGGCCGCCGACGCGCTCGCCGAGGACGGCATCCGGATCCGGGTGGTCGACCTGTACTCCGTCAAGCCCGTCGACCGGGGGACCCTGTACCGGGCCGCCGACGAGACCGGCTGCCTGCTCACCGTCGAGGACCATCACGAGGAGGGCGGGCTCGGCGACGCGGTCGCCGAGGCGTTCGCCGACGGCCGGCCGGTACCGCGCCTGGTGCGGCTCGCCGTGCGGACCATGCCTGGCTCGGCCGCGCCCGACCAGCAACTGCACGCGGCGGGCATCGACGCCGAGGCGATCGCGGCGGCCGGCCGCCTGCTGGTCGAGGAGGCGATCGTGCGATGACCGGCGGCGCCGAGGCGGTGGTGGCGCCGGCGGCCCGACGCGGACCACGACGCGAGGAGGGACCATGACCGGACATGCCGGACTGCGGTACGTGTACGCCGTCTGCCGCCCCTTCGAGGCGGCCCTGCAGTCCCAGCTCACCGGCGTGGCCGGTGCCCCGCCCGGGCTGCTCAGGCACCATGGTCTGGTAGCCGTCGTGAGCACGGTCCCGGAGGGTGACTTCGCCGAGGCGCCCCTGCGGGAGCACCTGGCCGACCGGGACTGGCTGGCCGCGACCGCCCGCGCCCATCAGGGCGTGGTCGACGCGCTCACCACGGTCACTACCCCGCTGCCGTTGCGGCCGGGCACGGTCTTCCGGGACGACAGCGGCGTACGGATCATGATGGAGGCCTGCGAGGCCGACTTCCGGTACGCCCTCGACCGGCTCGACGGCAGGGTCGAGTGGGGCGTCACGCTCTACGCCGACCCTGACCGGCGCGAGACGGATCCGGCATCCGCCGGGAAATTCGCCCGTGCCCTGCACGAGCGGCTTTCCCGGCACGCCGAGGATTTCCGGCTGCACCCTCCGCGGAGCGCGGTGCCGGCCGGAGTTCCGGAGAAGAATCTGCTCGACGCCGCCTATCTGGTGGCGCGTGCGAATTGCGAGGAATTCGTGGAATTGGTGGACCGCACGAAGGGCGAGGTGCCGGGAATACGCGTGGAACTCAGCGGACCCTGGGCGGCCTATTCGTTCTACTCGTTCACCGGCGACCTCGCCCTGCACGAGCGCCGCGATCCGTCGGACCTCTCCGCACGGCCCGGCTCCGGGACCGCGACGGGCAGCGGCCCGAGGTCCTGAATCCGGACCTCGGGCCGCTGGGGCCGCTGTTGCCGCGCGAGTGAATCGGCCACCGGAGGTGGCCTCACCACCTGTACCAGCGGCCCCTGCCGCCGGTGCCTGTCGTCCCGCGTACCAGGAATCCGAGAAGCCACAGCACGAGCACGACGAGCGCGATCCACCAGAGCAGTTTCACCGCGAATCCGGCACCGAAAAGTATCAGCACCAGAAGCAGTACCAGCAGAATGGGAACCATAGTCTGACCTCCTGGCGATCCGTGTTTCCCGAATTCCGCGGATCAGACTCACTTACGGCAGAGAATTTCTCCGTGCAGGACGGCGAACCAGCCGTCGTCCTGTGCCGCCCACTCCCGCCAGGCCTCCGCGATCGCCCGCAGTTGCGCGGTGGTCGCGTGACCGCCCTCCGTGGCCCGCTCGGCATACGACGAGGCGACCGTGCGGTCCGCCCACAGCCCGCCCCACCACGCCCGCTCCTCGGCCGTGCTGTACGTCCAGGTGCCGGAGGTGGCGGTGACGTCGGTCAGTCCCGCGGCCAGCGCCCAGGACTTCAGCCGCCGCCCGGCGTCCGGCTCGCCCCCGTTGGCCCTGGCCACCCGCCGGTACAGCCCCAGCCAGTCGTCCAGGCCCGGCACTGACGGGTACCAGGTCATCGCCGCGTAGTCCGAGTCCCGTACGGCGATGAACCCGCCGGGCTTGGTGACCCGGCGCATCTCACGCAGCGCCTGCACCGGATCGCCCACGTGCTGGAGCACCTGGTGGGCGTGGACCACGCAGAAGGTGTCGTCCGGGTAGTCCAGCGCGTGCACGTCGGCGACCGTGAAGTCCACGTTCGTCAGCCCGCGCCCGGCGGCGGTCTCCCGGGCCTGCTCCAGGATGCCCGGCGCGTGGTCGGCGCCGGTGACCCGGCCGTCGGGGACCAGTTCCGCCAGGTCGGCGGTGATCGTGCCGGGACCGCAGCCGATGTCCAGGATCCTCATGTGGGGCTTGAGCGAACCGAGCAGATAGGCCGCGGAGTTGGCGGCGGTGCGCCAGGTGTGGGAACGCAGCACCGACTCGTGGTGCCCGTGCGTGTAGACGGCGGTCTCCTGCGGTTTCGACATGGCCCAGCCCCTTCGCTTCACACCAGGCGGACGGGGCCGGACGACCCCGTCCCGCGGTATCCGCAACGCTACGCCCGCATGCCGAATGATGAGACCCGCGTTTTACGATGTGGACTGACGGTCCGTCAGTGCCGCCGGTAGACGGTCAGCGCCTCCGGCAGCTTGTCCACCGTCACCTCGCCCTTCACGTCGGTGACCTCACCGTCGTACGCGAGCGGGGTACCGGTCTTGAGGCCGGTGAGACGCAGCCGGCTGACCCGCACCTCCGCGTGCGCGGGGGAGCGGGTCAGCGGGCCCGCGAGGGCGGCGGTGAGCAGGTGCAGCGTGGGATGCCTGCCGCCGTGCACCACCCGTACGTCCAGTCGGCCGTCCGCCAGGTCGGTACGGCGGCCCGGCGTCAGGCCCATCCGGTGGTAGACGCAGTTGCCGACGAACAGCAGCCACAACGGGTGGGCCGAGCCGCCGAGTTCGACCTCCAGCGGATGCGTGTCGGTGCGCAGCACGCGCAGCGCCGCGAGCACCTCGGCGGGCCGGCCGCCGATGCGGTGCGCCCAGTGCTCCCGCTCGCGCACCAGCTCCGGGTACACCCCGAGGCTCAGCGTGTTGAGGAAGATGCCCTCCTGGCCGTCGCAGGCGAAGCGGCCGACGTCCACCCGGACCGCCTCGCCGTCGCGCACCGCACGGCCCAGGCCGCGGCCGTCCTCCACGCTCAGGTCGTAGGCGAAGTGGTTGAAGGTGCCGCCGGGCAGCACCGCGAGCGGCAGGCCGTGCCGCAGCGCGACCTGGGCGGCCGCGTTCACGGTGCCGTCGCCGCCGCACACCCCGAGCGCCTGCGCCCGTAGTGCCGCCTTCTCCAACTCGGCCCGCACCTCCTCCGGTTCGCACTCCACCAGTTCGGCCTTCGGCAACTCGTCGCGCAGCGCCCGAACCCGGTCGGAGCTGCCCGAGGCCTGGTTGGCGACCACCACCAGGCCCTCCCCGTCGGGCAGCGCCGGGGCCTGGGCGCGCGGCCGGGGCGGCGGCCCGATCTGGGCCCGGGTCGGCACCAGCCTGCGGACGGCGAACGCGGCGCCCACGCCCAGGGCCGCACCCGCGAGCACATCGCTCGGGAAGTGCACGCCCGTGTAGACGCGGGACATCGCGACGGAGAACGCCACCGGCGCCACCACCGCGCCCCACCCCGGGGACTCCAGGGCGACCCCGGCCGCGAACGCCGCCGCCGACGCGGCGTGACCGGAGGGGAACGAGGTGGTGATCGGCTGCCGCTTCAGATGCCGTACTGCCGGCACCGGGTCCAGGACCGGCCGGGGCCGGCGCACCGAGCGCTTGCCGAGGGTGTTGATGGTCAGGGAGGCAAGGCTGAGCGAGGCCAGGCCGCGGACGGCCGCGCGGCGGGCCCTGGGGGTACGGGACGCGGCCACCGCGGCCGCCGCCGCGAACCACAGCACGCCGTGGTTGGCGCTGCGGCTCAGCCGGGGGAGCACCGGCTCGGCGAACGGCCAGTTCCGCTCGGCGGCCACCTCGAACACCCTCAGGTCGAGAGCGAGCAGCCGGTCGCGCAGCGCGTGCCGGCCGGGCTTCAGGACGGTCAGGTCAACATCTGGGCTCATGCGGGTCCGGTTACCCTGAAGTGGCTGTTTCGTGCCGGTACCCGGTGCGGTCGAGTGAGAGGACCCTCTGGATGCGCCTGCTCCTCATACGTCATGGGCAGACCCCGACCAACGTCGACTTCCTGCTCGACACCGGCGTACCGGGCCCCGGTCTGACCGCGCTCGGCGAGCAGCAGGCGGCGGCCCTGCCCGCGGCCCTCGCCGACGAGGACATCGAGGTGCTCTACGTCTCGACGCTGACCCGCACCCAGCTCACCGCCGCGCCGCTGGCCGCCGCCCGCGGCCTCGTCCCGATCGTCCGCGACGGCATCCGCGAGGTCTCCGCCGGCGACCTGGAGCTGCTTCCCGGGCACTCCGAGCGGGGCCAGGAGTACATGCGGACCGTGTTCGCCTGGGCGGCCGGGGACACCGCGCCGCGCATGCCCGGCGGGGAGACCGGGGACGAGACGCTGGCCCGCTACGACGCGGTGATCGCCGAGGCCGCGGCGAGCGGCGCCCGGACGGTCGCCATGATCAGCCACGGCGCCGCGATCCGCCTGTGGACGGCGGCCCGCGCCGACAACGTCGACGTCCCCTTCGCCGCCGCCCGCCCCCTCGACAACACCGGCGTGGTCGTCCTGGAGGGCTCTTTGGCCGACGGCTGGAAGGCGGTGTCCTGGGAGGGCGCGATCGTGGAACCGGCGGGGGAGAGCGGGCCGACGGGGGAGCCGTTGGAGTCCGCCGCGGAGTGACTGTGTCGCAGGGGCCGACGTCTTCGGCCGCGGGTCCGGTGGGGGCTGGTCGCGCAGTTCCCCGCGCCCCTTCAGGGGCGCCGACACGGCAGATCGGAAGTGCACACGTCATAAAAACAT